>NZ_CP046709.1 GCF_009873495.1 Nostoc sp. ATCC 53789
TGATAGCAAGGACTATTTAAACCCTTTTGTATAGGGATATATCTGCATCAAGTCCTCTTGTACATAGATATGTCTGCATCAAAACCCTCTCGTACAGGGATATATCTGCGTCTCTACCCTCTTGCATATAGATACGTTTGCGTCAAGTCCTCTCGTATATAGATGTATCTGCATCAAATCCTCTTGTGTATGGATATTGTTGCATCAATCCCTCTTGTATATAGATACGTTTGTGTCAAATCCTCTTGTATATGGATACTCTTATTGAAGGCTCCTCTGCGTCATACTAATCAGATTTATTGATTAATCTCTTGGTTATAATTAGCAAGTCTTATAAATACTCAAGTAGTAGAATTGCACTGTTTCCCGCAGGTGCTATCGCCCCAAAATCAAAGGTACGCATAATCCCGCTTTTGCATACAAAATCTACACACCTAAACTACGGTTACTCTATCGGATTTATGGAAATTGTTATGCTGTGTTTTAACTTTTTGGCATAACTCTTATGAGCGCGGTTTCTATTTCCTCCAAAGCTTTATCAATCGCGTCTAATCGCTTGCGGTTCTCCCACTCCCGGTAAGCTTCCGTGACCTCTGGATCAGTTCCCAGCCCTGTGCTACTCCCTACCCTGCCTATGTGTTGGTGGCAGGTGTATTCTGGGTTCTTGCCGCGCTTCACAATGCCCTTTAGCCTGGGTTTGGGGTTCCTTTTGAAGATTGGCTCATTAGCTTGCCACTTTGCGTAGACATACCAATAAATTTCACCACCTTTCTTATATTGCTTCCGTACCTCATACTGATGAACCCATGCCCCAGGTGATGACATTGGTTCATTGACTAACTGCTGTCTAATTTCCTTTAACTGGTGCAGCTTCTCTATGATTTGGTCAATGCGATCGGTCATGGCGGTAATTAGAGTTATGCCTATTGAAAAAATTAAAGCATAACTCCGATGAGCGCGGTTCCCCAGGTGCGATCGCTTGCATCTCTAAAAGTTAAATTTAACCTTATTGCGAATTTTTAACTTTATTGAGAATAACCTCAGTTTTGTATCATACATGATACAGAATCTAAATTTAACTTTTTTAGCTTTAAATTTGTCTTATCAACTTAAAATTTTAACTTTCACCCCATTTTCGCCGCGTCCCCCAGTCCCTCACCTTCACCCCATTTTTGCCGCTTTCCCCAGTGTTCAAAATCAGAATCCTTACCAGCTAAGGATTACAGCCTCATCTCAGACTTACTAAAAACGTCCGCCGACCCCCTATATATATAAGAGAAAGACCCTCGGCGGACACAATCTAAATCAATCACCCTTGGCTATTTATTTTAGATTGGGGGATGGCTGACGATGGTTTAAATTTAAACTTTGCCAACTTAAATTTAACTGCCTACTCTGAAACAATATTGGTTATTCCTAACTTGCCCTCTTGTAGACAGATATCAGTTATCTCTATCCTTACCCTCTTGGCAATAGATAGCAGCTAGCTATTATCCCTACCCTCTTGTATAGGCATAGCTGCAACTTCCCCGAAAGGCGATCGCCGCCAATGACTGATGGCTGACGTTGACTGTATCAATTAAAGGTTTAGCTGTGGTCAGGGTCTGGCGGGGCGTGGCGGTGTGGGCGTGGTTCTTTCACCTAGTTTACCACCAGCCCCAGTTAAGGGCGCGTAGCGTCTGCAAGCTTAAGGCGATCGCGTAATTCATACTTCAATTATGCAACGCCAAAAATATTCAAGAGAACGACCAAGCTCACCGGGCGCAGATAACCTTGGACTTAGCATCAGCGGCTTTCGTCCGTCCGCAGCCGTGACGTGTTAGCCATGTAAGAACTTAGTTACTGGAGCGCAACATCGCCATACCAAGAAGCATTAAAGCAAGCAACACCAAAGACACCATTACCTACTTCTTGAGCTAGACCAGTAGTTCCCAAACCCCTGGTAACACACCATCGATGCATAGCAGCAACACATTCAGCACTTTGTGACTTGCTTAGGCTATTACACTCTCCATGTTGATTGGCAAGGTCACTGAGTGAAACATCTTGGTATGAACGAGGGTTAAAACATGCAACACCGAAGACACCTGCACCGACTTCTTGAGCCAGCCCAGCGCCACCACGTCCTGAACTATAACAGTATCGATGCATAGCAGCAACACATTCAGCACTTTGAGATTTACCTAAACTGTCACATCCACTGTGATAGCTTCTAAGAGTTTGTAAGGAAACATCACCATACCAGCTTGGGTTGAAGCAAGCAACACCAAAGACACCAGTACCTACTTCCTGCGAAACGCCTGCACCACCACGTCCTGCCTGTGAGCAAACTCGGTGCATTGCGGCAACACAATCAGCAGTACGAGATTTACCAATTGCATTACATTCGTTATGTAGAGCAGTTAGATTAACTGCAAAAATTTGATTTCTACTTGGAAGTGGTTGACCGGGAGATCCATAAACTCTTTGCAAGCCAACAATATCAAAGTTACTAAGTGCTACAATGTTTGGCCAACTGGAATTGTTGCAGTAATTCATAACTGAATTTTTATCAAAATCCGTAACCATGATGTCGCCATTACTACCTTGTCGTTCTTTCTGACACCAGCCTGGTGCATCAGCTCTATTTTGTTCATGTGAAAATCCTAGTGCGTGACCAAATTCGTGTAGTGCAACAACTCTGATGCAATGCTCTCTTCTTCCCGGTACGTCAGCTTGACAAAAATCTCGGCTAAAACTGCCAAATGTAAAATTCAAAACCATGCCGTTAGGTAATCCATCAAGTTGATTACCTAACCCTTTAGTATGTGGGCCTTCATCAGCAATTTGGATGCGGATACCTCTACTATTCGGTTGACACTCATTCCAGCCTGTAAAGGTGAGAGAAGAATTACTAGCCCAAGTATTGGTTACTGTATCGCGAACCCATTCTCGCTCCGTCAAGTTTTGGTTGTTTGGGTTCTCCCAACAAACCGGAATCTGTTGAGTTCTCCACAAAGCACCACTAAGCGCATACAGGTCAAACCCCTCTGCGTTCACAAAATCTTGAATTCCCAAAGTGGTTCCAAATGAAATCGCTGTAGCTAAGCTTAGGGAAGCTTTCAAGTATTTCTTCATGCTAGTCCTTGTGGTTGAAGGATCGACATCTCGTTCGAGAATCTCTTTGTAAATTTTGATAAGTATTTTGTTATCAAATGAGTAAAAAAATACACAAGCAATTGTGAGGAACTTGTGAGGGATAAGACGCGATTTATAAATTAATTCTGCGATCGCTTGCTTATCCTTTTATAACCTCTTGTATAGGGATAGAGCCTGGTAGAATGGGGATAATCGCCTCACAAGGTGGGCGATGCCTATATTCAAGAGTACTTGTACAGTGATAACTCTCTGACATAGGGATGGACTATCCTGTCTTCTCTTCTAACAAGGAATGTAGGTAAGGACTAATTGTACCCTCTTGTATATGCATAGACAGATGTGCCTCTAGCTATGTCTGCAATATCCCTCTTGTATATCTATATATCTAAATTACTCCTTTTGTATAGGGATAGCTTAATACCTGCTTATCTCCTCTTGTATATCGATATCTACATTTATTTCCTCTTGTATATAGATAGCCCGAAGGGTGATCGCACTTTTAGCGATGCCATAATCGCCACTACCTAGCCCTCACATTCTGCTTTGGCATTTTCTCTCCACATTCCTGCGGCTTATTTTCTATCCTGGAGTAAGACAGTAGCACGATCGCTTCTGTTGCTGCTGTATTATTTAATAGGTTTTGGTGATAAACCTAACTGGACACGAAACTCTTCGCTGTAGCTTGCTTTCTCCCAATTCACTGCTTTTTTAACTTGCTCAGGAGTTAGGTTTCTAGCACCATTGAGGACGATATCGCTGAGTTCGGCACCGCTGAGGTCGGGAACGCTGAGGTCGGCACCTCTGAGGTCGGCATGGCGGAGGTTGACACGGCGGAGGTCAGCATTTCTGAGGTCGGCTTGACGGAGTTTGGCATCTCTGAGGTCAGCACTGCTGAGTTTGGCACTGCTGAGGTTGGCACTGCCAGTATCTTGCAACCGAGGCAGCGTACCTCCTAAACCCCCGGTGGATAGACATCCTCTAAAGATTCAAAACAATGGATATCAGGAACGAAATAACCCAAATTATAGTTCCTACATGTTGCGGCTCGCAAACATCGGGGGATGAAACAGGGTTAAATATATATTTTGGACATCGCACCTTTTTTGTCCGACCTCACAAAATCGCGTTGCTCCCTGACAAACTAGAAATAATCGGTTCAGGTAATCCGAGTGGTTCCCAGTCTGCTTGTGAGGGTAGCCATGTCCGTCCGTCCCAGGCTTTGTGAAATGTATTGTAATAAATATCAATCCCAAAAATGTCAAGACGATTGTCGCCCCAAGACGCAACACCAGGCGGACTATTAAACGTTCCTCCGAGTGGTTCCCAGTTTACCTGTGAGGGTAGCCATGTCCGTCCGTCCCAGGCTTTGTGATACATTTGACCATCAATACCAACCCCAAAAATGTCAAGACGATTGTCGCCCCAAGACGCAACACCAGGCGGACTATTAAACGTTCCTCCGAGTGGTTCCCAGTTTACCTGTGAGGGTAGCCATGTCCGTCCGTCCCAGGCTTTGTGATACATTTGACCATCAATACCAACCCCAAAAATGTCAAGACGATTGTTGCCCCAAGACGCAACACCAGGCGGACTATTAAACGTTCCTCCAAGTGGTTCCCAGTCTACCTGTGAGGGTAGCCATGTCCGTCCGTCCCAGGCTTTGTGATACATTTGACCATCAATACCAACCCCAAAAATGTCAAGACGATTGTTGCCCCAAGACGCAACACCAGGCGGACTATTAAACGTTCCTCCGAGTGGTTTCCAGTCTACCTGTGAGGGTAGCCATGTCCGTCCGTCCCAGGCTTTGTGATACATTTGATGAGTAGTAATACCAAGCCTAAAAATGTCAAGACGATCGTTGCTCCAGGATGTAACTGAAATTGCAATTTTATTGATCATAAGTACTCTCTTTTAATAAATACATAAGTGATTAATCAAATTTCCTTTTAAATGTTGCTTATCAACTATGTTTATATGTCAGTTCTAAATAGAAACTTATAAAACTTGTTTCTTGACAAACTCTTTAAGTATCAGCCAAGTTATATGGATCATTATGATAAATTCTAAGACTTAATCCTCTAACCAAAGTTAGAGAACCGTAAGGATTCAGGTCTAATATTACGTGAGTTCGACGGATAGGAAAGTGCAAAAAGCTTGCTATGTATGAATTTGCTCAATTGGGCATAGAAAAAGGCGATCGCTACAATTGATTGAGAATCAGCAAAAAAGTCACAAAAAAATGCCGAGACTAATAATACCTAACAAAAATCAGGGTCTCGGCTATGTCTACCATAATATCTCGCCTCGACCAGAGCGCAAATTTTCTGCGACGTAGATGATTTCTGTAAGCAATGGGAAAATCTATGGCGGCAAGTACCACAATTGCCATCGACAACAGGAGAAAGGCGCAGCACTTCCCGAATGCATCTATCAGAAGTGATGACAATAGTCATCGCATTTCATGGCAATGGATATAAGACTTTCAAGGAATTCTATACCATGCATGTGCTGACAAGTTGGCGTGAAGCATTTCCAAATCTGGTCAGCTACACTCGGTTTGTGGAACTGATGCCCTGGTGTTTAATGCTGTTATGTTGCTTTTTACATACACGTACAGGAGAAATTACAGGGATTAGCTTTATCGATTCCACCCCAATTAATGTTTGTCACAACTGTCGGGCGCATTCTCACAAGGTATTTAAAGGATTAGTGAAATGGGGAAAAAATTCTGTGGGCTGGCATTTTGGATTTAAATTGCATTTGATTATTAATGATTGTGGAGAATTACTAGCATTTTCACTAACTCCCGCAAATGTAGATGACCGAAAACCAGTCCCAGATATGACTAAAGACTTAATTGGTAAACTTTTTGGTGATAGAGGATACATCTCTCAAAAATTATTTGAGGAGCTATATGAGCGAGGGTTACAATTAGTCACAAAATCCAAGAAGAAAATGAAAAATCGTTTGGTAAAACTGATTGATAAGATTCTGTTACGCAAACGCGCTGTAATTGACTCGGTTAATGACCATCTGAAAAATATATGTCAAATAGAACACTCCCGCCATCGTAGTCCATTTAACTTTTTGCTTAACTTGATGGCTGGTTTAGCTGCTTACACCTATTTGCCCAAAAAACCGTCGATTGATATTTACCCAAAAGATTTACCTGCACTACCTCCTGCCCTTTTCTAACCGTCGAACTAACGTAATTTTACGGACTATCCGCGACACAGAAAAAGTGTGGGTGATGGGTGCGGTACTGACTTTCTGCGATGACTAAAAAGTAGAGTCTTGAAAGTCAAAACATTGTTATACTTCCCAAAAAGATAACGTTGATCGCCATTGGGTTATTCATTATCATGTTTGCGATTAGAAATAATTCTTGAAATGCGATCGTAATAGTTCCCAACGACCGCATCTTAAACACTATTGTTGACGATCCTCCTTAGCTCGACTTTATCCAAAATTAAGAACTCGGCTTTCCTTATCCGGCAAAAATCCTGGTTTTTTGGCAAATACTTTTTCCATGTCACTGATTTACGCTCAAGTCCAAAAACTAAAACTAGCGTCCCGCAATGGTTTCGGTGTCGGGTTTTGGATCGCGTAAAAATGGATAAAGTCGAGCTTAGAGGAGGTTTGAAAAGTCGGGCAGTTTGTAAAAAACTCTCTCGATATACGCTGTAAATAGATTGTAAACAGCACCGAGAGAGCGACATGAGTAAAGCATACCCCCAATGTGGGTGAGCGAGAAGGCGGCAAACAAGTTCTCAAACAAGTAAAAAGTCCCAGCACAATGTATCTCGCTTAACAACCATCTGGGCCGATGGTGGCTTTGATGGCGAACCATTCATGCAGTGGGTTATGAATTTTTGTCGTTGGATTATACAGGTGGTGCTGCGACTACAGCAAACCAAGGGTTTTATTTTGCTCAAAAAACGTTGGGTGGTGGAACGTACTTTTGGTTGGTTGATGGTATGTCGGCGATTAGTTCGAGATTATGAGTTATTGCCACAAACATCGGAGACTTTTATTTATATTGCCATGATCCGTATTATGGTGAGGCGGTTAGCATAATTTCTGACCTCTAAAAACTTTTCAAACATCCTCTCAGGACACAGAACCCTTGATGAACTCTACAAATACTTAGAAGTTAGCCCGGAACAGGTACGCGGTGCCGTGTCATCACTCTCCATGTTGTCTCCAATTGATCCGCCGGGCTTCAATAAACCGTGTTACCCTGAAGCGTCGGAACATCAGGTAGGCTCTACGTTAGATTGATGCACAGTAGTGTTGTCTTTTCTCACTCAAGTAGATATTCCATCTACAAATCCTACTACCAAATTATATAATTATAAAAGGTTTCTTCCTGCGGAAGTCATCCTTCCTTCGATTCATGACAGAATAAAAGAAATGGATTAGGTAAGGGAAATGGTAAGACGGCCAAGGAAGGCTAAAGAAGAAATTCCTCCTTTAGAGAAGGAAGCGCTGGTACAAGAAGAAAATAATGGAAGTGCTGCTCTCGCCGAGGAGATTAAGGTAGAAGAGACAAAAGATATAGAGGCAGAGGAGGCAAAGGACGCAACGGCAATTGAGCGTGTTCCTGTCGAGATTGTTTCTGAAGAAGAACCGCTTACCGATGAAGAACGTAACCGTCTCTATGAGCTTGAGAACCTAGTAATTGAGTCTTTCTACATAGCGGGAAGATCACTTCGGGAAATCAATGAAAAGCGGCTTTATAGAGCTACCCATCGAACGTTTGAGGATTACTGCTATGAGCGATTTGGCTTCCAGCGTCGTCATTCGTATCAGCTGATTGAGGCTGCAACAATTGCTGATAATCTTCGGGAGCGAGCGCGACCCGCGCACATGATTCCTACAAGTGAATATCAGATCCGGCCCCTGTCTCGTTTAAAGGAAGAACCCGAAAAGCAAGTTGCAGCCTGGGCACGATCTGTAGAAAAAGCGGGCGGAAAAGCTCCTACTCATGATCTGGTAAAAGAGACAGTTGCCGAGTATGTCGAAGGCACAAAAGAAAATGGTAGAGAAAAAGTAGCTTATAGGCTTACTAAAGGTGATATCTGTGTCATCAAACGAAATAGCGATCCACGCCTTTCAGAGCGTGTGGGTTATTGGGGGCTTATAAGAGAAGTAACCAAAGATGTTTGTACTATAGAACTTTACGATAGAACTGTAGCCGATGTTGACAGCAACAATCTTAGCTTCCTTAAGCATACAAAGAGAGAAGCTCAGAGCAGGAGAAAATTATTCGAGCAACTTTCCGCGATTTATCAAGCGCAGACTGAGCGTGAGGAAGTGGTAGCATTGAACCTTGAGTATTTTGGAAGGCTAAGACGACCTACACTCACCCTATTAGAAAAGAGTCTTCTTCGGTTTCTTGAGCAGAAAACGAAGAAGGGTGGGAAGGTTCCTGCGGCAGAAGAGAAACAGGAAGGCTGAAGCATCTATGCCTGCCCTATACTTTGATAATTCATATAAGGCAACAAATTTGGCGCAGCTTAAATAAGCTGACTGTGGTTTCAGTTAGTATATTTAACCCGAAGTAGAGAGCAAACTTTCTATAAAAATGCTCTTCTCAAACTTACTACCTAATGTACAAATCTTAATTTATCGCGATTTCAAAAAAGATACTCTAATAGTAGATATGTAAAAATGTCTAACCTCATCTTGACTGAGATTAGATAGAGGTAATTATGGCAAAAGAATGTCTTTCAACAACCGCAGCCTCATAACTCGTTAAAGTGAACGGAAGAGATATCCTGGTGTAGTTTCCGAGTTGATCGCTGCCGCGTCACTTAGTTGTTAGACAGCGATGGAGGTTGCATAGCTATGTCCAAGGAAGAAACATTTCTAAGACTGGAGGCGTATAACAATGAGTGAGAACGAAAGACAGCTTATCGAGGCTTTCAAAAAGATTGCTGAAGTGGCAGGCGCAGCAGTCAGCCACTCCAAGTATCCGGGCAACGGTTTTGGTGAAAAACAAGGACCGAACAACGTCGCCCAGGAAGGCAATAGGCCGAAATACGAAAACCAGCAACAGGATGAAGACGAGCGTGGTTTATTCGCACTGATACCAGAGGAGGAACTTGCCCGCGTCACGGAACCTCATATTCACCTGCTCGGAAAAGGAGTGATCTGCACGACCGACCACCGTGCACGTAAAAGGTCTCCGTTTGAGATCGTCGTTGATGCCACCGAGGGATTTATCCCGCTTTGGGCGGAGGGTATGGTTCTCCGATGGAGATTTAATACGGCTTCGCTGAGTGTTTTCCAGCAACCTGAGTCCGTTAAGTCGAGGATTAGAGCGTTGCTGAATGAAGCCATTATGGCGTGGGGAGACGCGGTTCCGATCCGCTTCACAGAACATTCTGACAACTATGACTTTGAGATCGTCGTGGAGCAACACGAAAGCTGCACCCCCCAAGGATGCACTCTCGCTCGAGCCTTTTTCCCCGACGAGGGGCGGCATCAACTCTTCATCTTCCCGACGATGTTCGGGCAAAGCAACAAGGAGCAGGTGGACACGATGTCGCACGAGATTGGTCACATATTCGGACTGCGGCACTTCTTTGCCCCGGAGTCCGAGACCCAGTGGCCGAGCGAGATATTTGGAGAACACAAGCCTTTCTCCATTATGAACTACGGCGATGATAGCGAACTTACCCCAGTCGACCGAAGGGATCTGAAGTTACTGTATAAGGGCGCTCGAAGCGGTCAATTGAAACAGATCAATGGCACACCAATCAAGCTGTTTCGACCCTATCACTATCTCCTCGCATGATCACTCATCATGCATTCGTGACAAGTTAAGATGATGAGCAGTTTGTCAAGAGGTTTGGATGATGAAATTGTGCGGGCGGTCGCTGACTGCCAGAAAAAAGTGACAAATCTATCTTTTGTTCAGTCTTCCGTAGGTATTTTTCCTGGTACTCTTACGTCGGTAGAGTCGAGGGATAACGATAGGGTATGAAATTTTTGAGTATTTTGGCGCTGAAATGGATGAAGAGAGTACTACAGAGGAAAAGTGAGAAAAAATATCGGTGAACAGGTGAGTGAGTCAGAGAACAATCCGCTCTATCTCATCCAAGAAGATTGCGTCGTTGGTCCTGTCATAGAGCTTTGTCGTCCGAGGGCTTCGATATCCTGCAATCTGCTGCGCCTTCTCGATAGTTCCCCCGCTTTTAAGGTACGCAGTGATTCCGGTCGCTCTGAACGAATGATTGCAGATATCAGGGCTTAACCCGGAAGCTTCTGCCCGAGGCTTTACAAGTGAGAGCGCATCCACCCGGTGAAAGCGTTCTCATACTTACTACCTAATGTACAAATCTTAATTTATCGCTATCTCGAAAAAGATACTCTAATAGTAGATATTTATAAATTTCTAGCCTCGTCTTGAATGAGATTAGATAGAGGTAATTGCGCCACAAAGGATAAGTACAATGCCAGCTAAACTAGTTGCTATTGGCGATAGCTTGACTCAAGGTTTTCAGAGTGGAAGTATTTCCAAAACACATTTTTCATATCCTGCAATGATCGCGGATTGTCTTGGTGACACAAACTTCCTAGTTCCTGACTTTACGGGCGAGGGTGGCTTGCCAGTTAACTTAGAAGAGCTCTTTCGGCTACTTGCCAGAAGATTCGGTAAAAATATCGACTGGTATGACCTACTCCAAGCTTTCTTAACGGTACGAAGTTTTCTAGATCGGGTTGAGGATTATTGGGAACGCGGTGACGGAAGCGGACCCTCAGAAACAGGACTTTTACATCGAAACCTTGCAGTTTGGGGGTTTCAGTTGGGAGACTGTGATACTTTATCAGAAGGTCTTTGCCACCGTTTCATTCCGCCACCAAAAGACAATTTAATCACAGCGAAGAAAATTCCTGAGTTTGGGATGTATCGCACCGCCCGACGGACGTTAAACCCAAGATTTACTGAGCAGTGCAGGGAATGGACGCAGCTAGACATTGCAGCAAAGATTGCCGCAGGAGAGGGCGGAATTGACAACCTAATATTCTTTCTCGGACCGAACAATTGCCTTGCCACTGTCACAGATTTGGAAATCAAATGGTCTGAGGACGCAGACCTTGATCGGCTCGCTCATGAGCGAACCTGCAACCTTTGGCGACTCTCTCATTTTCAACAATTATTGAACCGCATTGCCAATAGGATTGACGCTATAAGTGCGAATAATGTTTTTGTAAGCACGGTACCGCATGTTACAATTCCGCCAGTCAGTCGGGGTATTACTCCGGGAGCTTCTCAAGGCGAGGGGCGTGATCAAGAAGGATACTACGAGTATTACACGCACTTCTGGGTATGGGACGACGACTTCTCCAGAGATCCCAACAGATTCAAACATCTCACTCGTCAAGAGGCTCGCACGATTGATCAGACTATCGATTCGTATAACCAGGCAATACGAGATAAGGCGGCAGAGCGCGGTTGGCACGTTGTTGATCTGTGCGAAAAACTTGACCAGCTTGCCTTCCGACGTCGGGGAGGAGTAATCGGATATGTTTTTCCCAATGGATTAGTAACGGCCCTCCAACACAATGCTGGTACGAACGGTAGATTTACTAATGACAATAAACCCATTCTTGATACGCGTTATCTGCGCGTAGATCCGGATGAGATCGATCCACTAAAAAGGTTCAGGGGGGGCATTATAAGCCTTGATGGCATTCACCCGACTACTATTGGTTATGGACTCGTTGCTCACGAGTTTCTAAAAGTAATGAAAGCAGTCGGCGTGAATATAATAAAAGAGCTGGATTGGGCAAGAATTGTTGATGCTGATACTCTTGTCAAAACCCCGCCGTCGAACCTAGAGAGCCTGCAAAATATCCTTGGCTTTGTCGAAAGCCAAATTTCATTGCTAACCCTGATCAGAACTATTGTAAAGGGTTTTTGAGAGGAAACTAGAAATCGATAATGGGAGCGTAACAGATATCAGCCCGGTTTAGAAACGTTGATGACTGAGTTTCTTACTTTTTGACTGAAAGCTAGTTGTACAGTGCATAATCATTGCCACAACCGCATAACGACTCTGCTCGGTCGTAGCTCCAAAATTTCCTTAGCGAACAATTTTCCCGTTTCGGTATAGTGACCCCATCTGCCCTGAAGTTAAGTCGAAATAAGGCAATACTATCGATTTAGTGGAAGACAGAGATGACACATCCATTCCAGCGCATAGTTGACAGCAAGTATGCATGGGTATTTTGGCCACTGGCTGCATTGACCATATTTTTGATGCTGGTGCTTGGAGCTATCCCTCTGAACCCTGATATTGTGCAGTTTGAACTGGCTGGCAGCGTACCTGAATCTAGCAAGATTCTGCACTCCTGGGGAACATTAGGTCAAACCTGGGCAGCGTTTAGCCTTGGACTCGATTTTCTTTATATTGTTGTCTATTCCAACACTATTGGTTTCGCCTGTGTTTGGGCGAACAAAGCCATTCAAAAACGCGGGGACGCATTGGTTTCATTAGGGATTTGGCTGGCATGGGGACAATGGTTGGCGGCGTTGCTAGACGTATTAGAAGATATTGCCCTCTTGATCATACTGTTCATCTCTGTAACAGCTCCCTATCCTCAGCTTGCTAAGTGGTGTGCATTTTTCAAGTTCAGCCTAGTTATCTTAGGGCTGCTTTATGCAGGGTTTGGTGGAGTTATTCGTGTTGGGTCAAGTGTCTTTAAAAAGTGAGTATGAGCAAATTTAAGAGTTGAAGTAAGGGTTTCCTTAGCCGCCGCTACGGAAATAAAATTTGGAAACATTGAGGAGTAAGGAAAGAAAGTTTGTAATTGAAAAAATATGATATTAGTTAGAATCTTCGCTTGGATTATATGGTCGTTTGCATTTACCGCAGTAGCAGAGTATATTGCTCATCGTTACTTTATGCACCAACGCCTACTGCGTGAACCAACACTCGACCGGATATTTCGAGACCATGCATTGGTTCACCATCATCAAGGGCGTAACGATCTGAATGTTGACTTGCCTATCTTGACTCATTTTATCTGGTGCTTTCCACTACTTATTAGCATAGGTTGGATTGATCCTATAGGCGCAGTTGTATTATCAATAGTTTTTGTATGCCACTCGATCCTTTGGACAAAACTCCATCGTGCAATCCACGGACTCGAGAATAATTGGACTGAATCACTATGTTATTACAAACTCATAGAACGTCACCATCTCGAACACCACCGACGTCCTTCTCACAATTTTGGGGCTATCTTTACTTTCACCGACGATTTCTTTGGAACTACCTCTCAATCAACCGAATTGCGTGAGCCGAAACTTAATAGGGCTGACAACAGGTAAAATCACTTGTTCTGTCATAGAGCTTCGTCGTTCGTGGACTCCGGTGTCCTGCAATCTGTTGTACTTTCTCAATCGTGCCGCTGCTTTCAATGCGGTTGGTGTTTTCAGCAATTATCACCATTGACCGCTTTCGTCCCCGCTTTACAGTATGAACAGTCAGTCTCTTCCGTAGGGGCTAACATTATCTGGTAGTTTAAGTGCTTTCAACCCCGCACTAGGGTGGTAGGACTTGGTTTTATAGCTATAGCCATGAAGATTAGGACGTAGACTATAAGAGTTCCGATTGCGTCTACCCTATTTCAATGGCCAAAGCTTACAGTGATGATTTCCGGCAAAAAGTCATGCAAGCGATTGAGTTGGACGGTCTCAAGAAGTGTGAGGCAAGCCTTCTGTTCAATATCAGTCGCAACACGATTAACTTGTGGTTTCAGCGCAAAGCCGAAACAGGTAATGTCAAACCTAAACAAAGGAAAGTATCACAGCAGAACAGTAAAATAAGCGACTGGGAGAAGTTTCGCACCTTCATCAAAGAGCATGGGGATAAAACTCAGAGCGAAATGGCGGAACTATGGGATGGGAAGATTAGCCAGCGCACGATTTCGAGAGCATTAGGAATATTGGACATACACGTAAAAAAAAACATACGGGTATAGCCAACGAGATGAAACTAAACGGGCAACATTCTTAGCGCAACTAGATAACCCAAAAGCCCCTCATCTGATATATGTTGATGAGTCTGGTATGGATGAACGCGATAACTACGGTTACGGCTACTCTCCTGCTGGGGAACGGTTCTACGACCTCAAATCAGGTCGGCGGCAGGGTCGTATTAATATGATCGCTGGCTATCGAGATCGGCAACTGATTGCGCCATTTACGGTTGAGGGGGCGTGTAACCGTACTGTGTTTGAAACCTGGCTAGAAACTTGCTTGATTCCAGTCTTGCGTCCAGGTGAGTGGGTAATTGTAGATAATGCGACGTTTCATCATGGCGGTCGGATTGCCCAATTAATTGAAGCCGTTGGGTGTCAGCTAGTTTACCTGCCGCCTTACTCTCCAGACCTCAATCGGATTGAAAAGTGTTGGGCGACTTTAAAAAGCAGAATTCGCAAGCTGTTACTTAAATCTGATAATTTACGTGATGCTATGGAAATCGTTCTCAAGCAAGCTGCGTCCTAATTTAAATGGCTACGGCTATATATTTCACCTCACCTACATGGGTATCAAGTTGTCATCAGCAGAGGATTAAAGTGCGAACTCAACTCCTGGTGGAGTTACTCTACTGAAGCCTGGAATCCACCCAAATATTGGGTTTCTCCAGAACAAATCGCACTTACTTGTATCTCGGCTCAATACCTACACAGGTTTAGCTTTGCCATAGTTACGTCCAGTTTCTGCAAATTATGGAGTCTTAAAAACTTATGCCTCTTAAGACAGTGACCTACGGTGAGGACTTCCTTGACAAACTCAAATCCTTGCGGAACCAAGAGGTTTCGGCAAGCCAGGAAGCTCCTCTGTCCAATATAGAAAGGCGTGACCGCACAACAGACCCTCTAACGGTTTTGGCTAGGCGAGTTGAAAACATTGCAGCGAGTGGTTCTGGAGTGTCCTCCTTCGATCTGGAGCGTGTTCTTGGGCGTAACGATCTGCTGCCGATTAACTTCCTGCAAAGGGGGACGCTGGCTGCCCGCGCAGTTTGCCGGATTTGGGTCGGAGATATATTTGGCTCAAATGGAAGTTGGGGAACTGGCTTGCTCGTATCTCCCCGACTGCTAATCACAAATCATCATGTCATTGAATCTGTTGATGCGGCAATGCGAGCATTAGCCCAGTTTGGCTATGAAATGGATATTAGCGGTAGAATTCGAGAGGGAAAAGCTTTTGAACTGACACCTACTGAAGCATTTATCACGGACTCCGAGCTTGATTTTACCCTAGTTGCCGTTGCTGAAAAGTCGGACGACGCAGAAGCTAACCTTGCAGATTATGGGTTTTTGCGTCTCGATCCTACCCTTCACAAGGTAGAACCATTAGAATTCGTTACCATTATCCAACACCCGGATGGTCAACCCAAGCAAATTGCTATTCGAGAAAACAAAGTTCTCAAGATTGGTGATAACCAGGATGCCCTTACAGACAATTTTCTCTGGTATGCCAGCGACACGGCTCCTGGGTCTTCCGGGTCTCCGGCTTTGAATGATAACTGGCAGGTAGTTGCCATTCATCACAAGAGTGTAGTAAAAACTCGCATCCATGAGGGAGTTGAAGAAATTCAACTGACCAACGGCAAGTGGGTATCCAAGTCAGAAGCAGAAAAGCTTAGTGAAAATCAAATTAAATGGATCGCCAATGAGGGTATACGGACAAGTAAAATTATCGCTCAAGTAAACAAAATTCAAGCTCAACAGGATGGTTCCGCCTCCCAGTTGGTTCAAGCTTTCCTCGAAGATGCCAAGGGCATCCGAATATTCCCAGGTACGACTCCCCGCGAAAGCGTAGTCACCTCGACAATAAGTACTCCTGAACTATCGGGGGATCGGCTCAATTTTGAGAAGAAGACAAAGCCCTCTAAGCCTAGCGCTAAACCAAGGCGCGGAAGTATTCGTCCACTGAGTTATTATGATGGTCGCAAAGGTTATGACCCTGATTTTCTTGGGGTTACAATTTCCCTACCAGAATTAACATCGACGGCCCTTGCCTTTGGTTCAGTCGCACAAGTAGAGGGGACGCAAGACAATATCCTCCGCTACACACATTTCTCAATCGTCATGTGTGAAACCCGTCGCTTAGCCTTCTACACTGCTGTCAATATTAACGGGAAGCAGTGGGTTGGACTAGAACGAAAGAACGACGAATGGTTTTTTGATCCCCGCATCCGGGAGAATCTACAAGTAGGAAACAATTTTTACGGCAATGAACCGGGAGGGAACTTTTTTGACCGAGGTCATTTGGTTCGCAGACAAGACCCAATTTGGGGAGAAGAAAGCACAGCAAGGATAGCCAACAGCGACACGTTCCATTTCACAAATTGCTCTCCTCAGTACTTTGAGTTCAACCAATCAGAGCAGCTGTGGCAGGGGCTGGAAAACTTCATCCTTACCAATACAGATCAAGATGATCTTCTTGCAAGTGTTTTCACTGGCCCCATCTTCCAACAAACTGATGTAGTTCATCGGGACATTCAAGTTCCCCAATTTTTTTGGAAGGTTATTTTGGTAACGGACGGAGTGGGCAAACTCTATTCCAGCGCCTACGTTGTTAGTCAGGAGAAATTTGTTAATAATATTCCCTTTGAGCGTCGGCCTGTTGGTGAATTCAATAACTTCCAGGTGTCTATCGCTAACCTAGAGACCAGAATCGGCTTAAAGTTCTCTGATGAAGTCCGTAGGGCTGATGTCTACACCGATTCTTCTAAAGCAAGGGGATTGCGCGGCTTTGCTGACATTCAACACCCTCGCCGCAAAAAGTTACCAAACTAGCATAAGTTGAGGTAGGTGGATGCCTAAGTCGGAGGGATGACTTCCTGGCTTAGGCATCTAGTATTTCTCTTCAAATTGGGGATAGATATAACTCCCGCTGACACCCTAAACAAACTAAGGGACTTCCAAAGAATAAATTATTCCAAGAAAAACAAGAGACAGGTTTTCTCAAGAATGATAATCATTTTAAGGGGGGAGAAAAGGGGTTGCCCTCGGCAACCCCTTTTCTCCCCCTCATCTATGCATGAATAATCTATACACTTGTCGTCTGCTTTGAAGTTAAACAGTGTAAAATTAGTATGTTTTGTAGCTAAATAAATGCTGTTATTAAAATCAAATAACTTTTGTTTTACTACAACAAATATCAATAAACCAATTACCTAAATTTGGGAAGACTTCATGAGTAGAATCGGTTAGCCGCTCAATCTGTTTTTCAATTTGAGCCATAGCTTTTTTTGTAAGTTTTACCCCATTCTCATAAGTTTTGTGTACTAGCTTAACTACTGGATGATCACCTTTCCATTTCATAGTACTAGCAAACTTTAAAGCCGTCTCCACTTCATCTAAAATGCTGCCATTCCAATGATTCTCTAGTATTGCCCATGTCCTTTCTATCGGATTATATTTACTATGATAAGGTGGATAGTAAGCTAAACGTATATTTACTTGATGCTTGTGGGCAAACTCTACTATACGTTTCATAAATTGGGTACGCCGTGAACTATTCTGCGAACCATTATCTTGATTGAGAAGTAGGGTTTGAATATCAGAAAAACGATGCTTTTCTTCTAACCAAAAATCCTCTAAAATATCAACAATAAAATCACTTGTAACTTTCGATTCTGTAAAGTATAAAAATAGCTCATCAAGCTCTGGAAGGAAAATACCATAAGGAGTTACAGTTGTTTTTGGATTATAATCATGGTCATCAGCTTTCGCTCCATCCCGGCTTTTACCCCCTCGATCAAATGAGCCAATCTTAACGCGAGCTTTTGCATCCATGCTTAGACGTAAAATACTTTTATCTTCCGAAGCATCAATATTAACTAGGTCTAATTGCTCAAAGATGGCATCAGTTTGTGGGATTTTTTTTGAGGTTGAACTTTCTTTACCCTTCTGAGCTTGTAACCTAAATTATTTAATTTGACTCGAATTGTTTCTGATGTATGTAAATTTTCATCACTATAACCATATTTTTCAATTAATTGCTTTCTGACTTCAGATGCACTGAGCCTGCTATATAGTCTTTGACTTTTAAAACTAGGATCAGTTTGACTTTGCGAATCTACTATATTTTTTATATCTTCTAAAAGATTTGGCAAATGTTCTTCTGCTTTATAACGTCCTTTCGCACTCATGTTATCAACGCAAATAATACCACTTTCTAATTCTCTCAAACATTCCTAATAGTATCTCGATTCCATCCTAATTCTGATTGTGCAAGCCTTTGCCCTCCTAAACCTAAGCCCCGAACTGTCTGTGCCATAAACTTGCGTTTTGCTGCACCTTTTAATTGAAATGCAGTTTCAATCAACAACTTTTTGAGGGAATCAGTTAATACTATGGCCATCAGTTACCACACTCAAAAACAAGGGTCATTATTTAAATTACTATAAAAGGGGAATGAAGGGGCTGCCGACGGCAGCCCCTTCATTCCCCTTTAAAATGATTATCATTATTGGTGATGGAATAGTTTATTTTCTGGAAGTCCCTAAGCGAAGCTTAAGCCTTCGGCGATCGCACCCTAGCCAAAAGAGCAATTTTCTGTAAATGTATAAACACGATTTCCTTTATTTACAGAAATGATTATTTCAGTACAGAACCAAAAAGGTGGCGTAGGCAAGACAACACTGGCGATTCATATAAGTCATGGGCTGGTGTTGAAAGGTCACAATGTGTTGTTAGTAGATGCAGATCCACAAGGGTCATCACGAGATTGGGCAGCAGCACGCGGAGAGAAACCCCCATTTCCAGTAGTAGGATTAGACCGCCCTACCATTCACCGTGATTTACCAACCCTTGCAAAAGATTATGACGATGTGGTGATTGATGGGCCGCCGCGAGTCTCGGATTTAGCACGAAGTGCAATTATTGCGGCAGATTTAGTTGTGATTCCTATTCAACCCAGTCCTTATGATATTTGGGCAGCAGTTGAAGTTATCAAACTGATCACAGAAGCTTCTGTATTTAAAGAAAACATTAAAGCTGTATTTGTAATTAATCGTAAAATAGTAAATACGGCAATTGGACGGGATGTAGTGGAAGCGCTTGAGCAGTACCCCTTTCCAGTCCTGAAGTCAGCTATTAGCCAGCGAGTTGTGTTTGCAGAATCGGCAGCATCAGGCAATACGGTTCTTGAAGTTGACAAGAATGGTTTTGCTGCCAAGGAAGTAAAAGCGCTGGTAAATGAATTATTGAAACTGGGGGTTGAATAAATGTCAGCGAAAAAGGTCAATTTTGGTAAAAAACCTGAAGCACTGCAATCCGTAAACTTAGAGCAATGGGTGAGCGATCGCGAGTCTGTTGTGCCCCAACCTCCACAAGAACAACCTGAAAAAATGAAACGCTTAACCTTAGATATTCCTGAGTCACTGCACAAAGCAATTAAACGTCAAGCAGTGGATGTAGGGGTTACAATGGCTGACCTGCTGCGAGACTTGCTAGAGCAGCACTATGGAACTAAAAAGTAAAAGCGTATTTACAGAAATACTGAAATACTGAGATGGGGCAGGGAAGCAATCACCCTTCGGCAAGCTCCAAGAGTATCGCTTCTGGCGGGGCGATCGCTTTACTATACCCCTATCCCAAAGTCTTATTCTCTCGTGATTCATTTTTGATTGTGATTCTAAATTCATTTCGCAAAATTCTCAAAGATATCCTGAAAAGCCTGCCAAAGAGCAATACTAATATTGGAAATGAGTTCTTAGTATATAAAGAATATGCTAAAAAAAATTACTATGATAACTAAGTATCCCATGTAGTAAAGATATTTATGTTAGCGGATGTTGTAGAAAAAGTTTTACCTCCAATAGCTGGTGCAATAACTGGGGGTTTGATTGGAATAATATCTTCATATTTAACGTGGCAAAGACAGAATAAGTATGAACAGAAAAATATTGCTTATTTACTGTATCAAGAATTTTATATACGAAGCCTTTTAATTAACCAAATGTTGTTAACGCTAAAAAACCTTAAACCAGTTGATGACTATATATACAGAAAAAGATTTTTATTTTCTATTTAGAAAAGAAATTACTTCTTTTAATAGAGAATTATAAAATTGTATTTTTAGACTTTATATTTACCTTATTAAATCTGAAAAAGAACGCTTAAGAATAAATAATTACTCTGGATCTATTGGAGGAGAAGATTTATATAAACCCTTAGTAAATAACCTAAAATTAGCACAACAGGAATTACAGAACTCACAAACATTGCTTAGAAAATATTTTTATTTTACCGGACAAGATTTTTTGGATATTGCTTCTGACTAAATTCTAACTAAAATGTGAGCTAATTTATTGCTGATTGCTCTTTTACAATACTTTCTTGTATGATGTCCTTTAAATGTGATTTGGCTAGTTTTTAACCCTAGTAAATGGATCTTAATATGAATGATGTATTCAATCCGGTTAATAATGATCAAATTTTATCTCTTAATCATCAAAATATTGGTCGCCAGTTAAATTTATCCTCACATGGTTTTGCTGATTTGCAAATTAAGGCTGAAAATTTTGTAGAAGTAATTAAGAGAAGATTAATCGTCAAAGATTCTCAAGGTCAAAGTCTTTTTGATAAAGGTATAAATTGTCAGGTGATTAAATTAGATGCTCCCGGCTGGCAAAAAGGAAGATTAAGAGCAAGAGTGGTTTTAGAATTTTGTCCTGATGAACCAGAATTGCCTCAGTAGGCTCAGAAGTAGCGAAGCTGTCTTAAGCCTACACACACCCGCTGAAAGTCTTGCTGTGACGTTATCATAGTCCAAATTACGACATCTTAGGCGATGTTAAACCTGCGGCAGGTGCAAAGCGCTACTGTCCCCTGGCCGAATGTGAATGTAACCCGAAGTTGTAGCAATATCAGCGTGACCCATCGTTTGCTGAATCAACGGCACAGGGGTTCCCCTTTCAGCATTGTGCGTAGCGTGACTATGCCTAAACCAGTGACAGCTAACTTTCTCCATCAGCCCGGCCCGAACGGCAGCATCCTTAATTATTGGATCAACATTTTGACGCTGCAACGGCTTCAACCCCTTGCCCTTGCGACTGGGGAAAACATAAGCATCCTTGGGAGCCTCCCCCCTGTAGTTCATTAGTTCGACCCACAAATATTCTGGCAGCAACACATGACGAGACTTATTCCCCTTCCCTACAACAGTAATCTGCCCCGTGAGATCGCGCTTTGTAAAATCTCTCCACCTCAGCCCTACCAACTCCGACACCCGCAACCCAGCCACATACAGCAGCTTCAATATCAAAACATCCCGTATTTGTTGAGATTGGTAGCGATATTGGGCCCGTTCTGTCAGCCGAATCATCAAAGCGATATCAGTGAGAGTCAGCACTTTTGAATGCAATCGCTGGTCTAATTTCTTTAACTTGATAGCAGCACCGGGGTTTTGCTTGATATAACCAGTTTTATAAGCAAAGGACAGCAAACTTTTAACCGCCGCGATATAGGTTTGAATAGTAGGCGCAGCCAATCCCCGGTTATGCAAATACTCAGAAAACTCCACCAAATCTTCTACGCTAGTGTGAGCGATCGCCTTTTTCACTCCTGCCAAAAATCCGGTGAACTGCGCCGCATACCGCCGATAACATTTTTGGGTACTTTGAGGCTTATCATGCAGCCACAGTTGAACTAAGCGCTGTTGGGCATCAATTGGCGCTAAATGAGCTAGTTGCTTACCTCTGGGTTTGACTGCTACTACTGGTGTCATAATTCTCGCGGATCTGAAACAGACAAAAGTGCAATTTTGTCTCCTTCATACACATACAGCTATTCCGCAACACCAGGATCGTTTCTCCGAAATTCTTTACCAATTTCGGTCTTGACTCAAACAAAATTCCCCAACAGCACCAATGTCAGGTGTTTGTGAGTACATATACTTAAAGTCATTGTCCTACTACTAGCTTGGACTTTGGCTAATGCTTACATTACTTAGAGGGGCGATCATCTACGGTGAGCGGGTACGCCATCGCTCCAAATAAAATCAAAAGCCCCACCCTTACTAGTATCTAGGTGGATCTTTACTAGCATCTAGGTGGAGTCTTGATATCAAAATTGATATCAGTTAGATACTGGGATGATTACGCTAAAACTCCCAAGGGACGAGGTGAGCGACATCGTGCCTGAAGCAGTTGATATTCTCTATGGAGCGATCGCGGGGGCTGAGAAATCCCTCGCTGAATAATCGCCTCACTTCGTCTTGGCTTAAAATCTTGCCTTGTCCGTTGCCATCTACTTTCATTTTTCCACCGTTTCGGGGATTAAACGTTATACCTAAAACGTGTAATTGATGACCCAAAGTATTGTAACTCCGTTGGTGACGCGATGGCGATCGCACCTCATCAATTCCAACTTATCAATCGCAACCGCTACAACCCGCATTCCAACGTTGGATGATTAAACCTGCTTATGTTTGAAGCGCGATGACCACTTGCAGGTATGATCAGCGCATACATACTTATGGCAAAGATACTGGTAACACTACTACCACGAAAAACACTCTCATGATAGTAAGACAGGCAACAATCTCCGATGCAGCAGTGATCTCTACTCTGAATGCAGATGTTCAGTATCTTCATGCACAAGCCCTGCCTGAGCTTTTTAAGTCGCCATCTGAGAACACCTTTGCAGCTTCATCTGTCGTCGATTTACTAAAGGATGCTAGCAACTTCATGTTCATAGGATTTGAAAAGGGCGAACCTGTCGGCTATATCTACGCTCAGGTGATGAGTTTACCGGAGAACCCATTTCGATATGCAATGGACTATATATATATTCATCACTTGGCGGTGACAGCGAAATATCAAAATCAAGGTTACGGTACCCGCTTAATTGAGGAAGTGCGTTTGTTCGCTCAGACCAAAGAAATCTTGACTCTGGTGCTAGATGTATGGTCGTTCAACGTCAAAGCTAAAGCATTCTTTGAGCAACAGGGGTTTTCAAATTTCAATGAACGAATGTGGTTGCGGCTAGATAATTCCAGGGCATGATGAAATTAACTCACTCAGATAC
This sequence comes from Nostoc sp. ATCC 53789, assembly GCF_009873495.1. Classification (GTDB taxonomy): domain Bacteria; phylum Cyanobacteriota; class Cyanobacteriia; order Cyanobacteriales; family Nostocaceae; genus Nostoc; species Nostoc muscorum_A. Next base: position 23,206 of record NZ_CP046709.1, read on the forward strand.
GTCTGTCGAGGAACTGCGGGGAAAATTAAAAGCCCGGTAGACCAAAAGCGCTAAATACGGCATCACCGTGGTCGGGTAGCAGGATTTGCTCATGTTGCGGCTTGCCTGACTGTCTATACTCAGTTCTATACCTCGGTTGATAAATCGTTGCTATCAGTGAGTGATATCAATCGCTCCGCTTTGCTCTTTCAGTATTTATCAACAGGTTTTGACTCTCTTCGCGTGAGTTGGTTGTATCTTCCTAATTACGTTTGAATTCCATTTCGGCGAAGTGGTCTTGCAGAAGTTTATGGATGAAGCGGTAGCGACCACCAACACGCTGGAGGAATAATCGTTCGGTGCAGTAGTCAAGGAAACGGGCGTAGTTCCAGGGGATACAGCCGTTGAAGTAGAGGATGAGGCGTAGGATGAAGTGTTGAATGCAAGTTCTACCCCCAAAAATCAGCCCATAAATCAGCCCTAAACTCAGCCCTAAAAGCCCAAAACTCAGCCCAAAAAACAGCCCTAAAAGCCCATAAATCAGCCCTAAACTCAGCCCTAAAAAAACAGCATTGGATGCAGATTTCCAAATACCTTGATTAGTGATTTTTTTATTTTCTATAGTTAGGTCAGGCTGCCCAAAAAACACCCCAGAAATCAGCCCTGAAATCAGCCCATAAAGCCCAAAACTCAGCCCATAAAACAGCCCAAAAAACACCCCAAAAATCAGCCCATGAATCAGCCTATATTTAAGTATTAAAGATGTATGATTTAACCAGGCTGGCTGCATTTGTTCAATTAAAAATTCCGTTTCCGATTCTCGTTGCATTTGTTTAGCCAACCACACAAGCCACATTCGCGTTTCTCTAGCATTAGGAGTTTTGTTATTCAAATATGCCCTACTGTTAATATCCCGTATCAACATCCGCCCTATATAAGCATCAAGCAAATACTGAATCCGGTCTGCTGTAGAGTCTAAATACTGCCATTCTTCAACAGAGATTTCTTGAGATGCTAGAACAGTAATGCTAAGTAGTAAGGGAGTTTTAAGTAACTCTAGTAAGTCTAAGTCGTTACTAATGGTTGACCACAGTTCTATAGAATTTATAGAGGTTAAATAATCACAAATTTGATCAGTAGTTAAAGGTTGTAAGTAAATAGATCCGTTGAGGTGTAATTGAGTAGAGTAGTTACTATATTCTTCGCTCCGACTACAAACGACTAGATAAAGTGGTCTAGTTTCGCCTCCTAAAAACTGATTAATTGCATGGACGCAAAGTTCTTGACGTTGTGGTTCAAGTTCATCTAAACCATCAAGCAATGGTAGTAATTGGTGATTGTCTACCCAGTCTTGACCAAGTTTGTTTGAAACACCATATTTAGATTTGAGTTCAGCCACTAACCAATCAGTTAGAGATTGGCGGTCATCTTTCCACGAGGACAAGTTGAATAAAACTGGAACGGGATAATCAGGGTGTTCTTCCGCACGTTTGACTAAAGCTTGCGCCAATTCTATTTGTGTAGTAGTCTTTCCTGCCCCTGGCGCACCTAAAATTAATAGTTTACCTGCAATTTCTTCCGAGTCAAAAACTTCTAAAGTAGTTGTAGTATCTGGGAGAGGTTTAGCAGGCTTTAAGCCAATCTTTATCTCAGCATCCCAAGGGCGTTTTACTTGTTGCGGTTGTGATTCCTTCCCCAAATTAATCAGCACGGCATTGTGTAGAGATTGCCTTAACCGGGAAGTAACTTCTTCCTTAACTGCGGCTAATAGTATCCGCTCGTTTTTTGGTCGAGCCGGGTTGCCTACTGGTGTTGTCTGCTGACCACCTAGAATATTAAAAATATTTTGAAAAACATTACCTTGAATATAGTCGCCTTCAATCCGTTCGTTATAATTACCTTTTTCAGTATTGATATTGCGGTTGTCAGGCGGTTTCGGCTCTTCCATATTTTAGCCTAATACTAATTTTTTAATCTGCGGGTTAGCAAACTCTATACTTAAAGGTAGGTTAATTCAGTTTCCTTAATCTTCTGCTTCTACTTCTACTTCTTGCCAGCCTTTGATAGCACCAACAATAAAAGCACCTGCTGGGTTATCAATAGCCTTTTCAAAAGCAGCCAACCCACCTTCTTTAACAGCATTTATTACTCGTTCTTTCAATAATGGGTTACTTTCAATTCGATTTATGGCTTCTGCTGCTACTACCATTTGCTGTGATGTAGTAGTGGTAGGATAAGTTTGCTCTAATTGTTTTAGTAATAGCTGAATCTCGGCAGCAGATTGGGCAATGCTCTGCGGTTGTCCAGCCGCGTAGTAATTACCTTGGATATAATCGTGTTCAATGCGCTCGTTATAGTTGCCGCCGCCTGTGTTGATATTGCGATCGCCAGTCATTGTTGTATCTCCTTGAACTACTCGGTTGCCTTCACCTTGAACGTTATTAACGTTTCCGCCTACAGAACCACCAACTGAAAATCCGCCGGGATTGTTAGCCATAGTACTTACCTGTCCTACTTGGGTGTTTGAATAAAAACTTGGGCGCTCTAACGCCGTCATTACCATATTCTCTAATCTGCCGATTTGATTATCTTTTTCTGCTAAAAGTAATTTAATTTCTCGCTCTGGCAAGCCTTTTATCTCGTTATAAGTAGCAACATATTCTGCACTTAGTTGGGACTTATCAGCCGCGATCGCTGTTTTGGCACGAAGCAAAAACTTATCTTCACCTCGCACTTCCATGCCCACAATTCTTAAATCCGCCTCTGGGTGGTTCTCTGCTAGTTGTTTAAATGAAATTGCGATCGCTCTTGGGTCAACACCTTGATTGTGGTAGAGGTCGAGGGTATCGAAAATTGGTTTGATAAAATCTCCAAACTCCCCATCTGCAAATACTTCTTTGTTATTATCAGGTTTGCGAAGTGGATCAGGGTTTTCTTTTGTAGGAAGTCGCATATAAACGTATTCACATCTCACCCCATCAAATTTTGTATCGGTGGTAATGCCCCAATCTTGAATGTATGCTCCGGTGAGAGTAGCCCCTGTTAAATCAGTTCCATTAAGTTGTGCCTGTACTAACTTCGCTCTGGATAAATCTGCGTCTTTTAAATTCGCTTTACTTAAATCTGCGCCAATAAAACTTGCATCTACCAAATTCGATCCTTGAAAATTTACTCCTCGCAAGTCTTCACGATCAAAATTCAAGTCTAGCCCTTGACCTTTTATTAACACGCTTACCACTTGTGCATTTTGCAGGTAAGTTGTTCCAGTCCGAACAAGGTCAAGTTTCTTAGTTTTGCTGAAACAAGTGCGAGTCAAAATAGATTTTCTAAAATCTGTACCTTTAAGTATGGCTGCGGTGAAATTGGCATCAGTTAAATCAGAAGAGCGAAAGCTTGTACCGCCAAAGGCTGCAAAATCAACAGCAACGTTCCGAATAATGGCGTATTTTTCATCTCCTTTCATTGCTCTCCAGGCAATGTAAGCACTAAGTAAAACTCCGGCGAAGGCGAAGGCTAAGGCTCCGGCTCTGGCTCCGGCTAAGGCTCTGGCTCCGGCTAAGGCGAAGGCTAAGGCGAAGGCTAAGGCTAAGGCGAAGGCTCTGGCTCTGGCTAAGGCTCCGGCTAAGGCTCCGGCTAAGGCTAAGGCTAAGGCGACGGCGACGGCTTCGGCTAAGGCTCTGGCGACGGCTCTGGCTCCGGCGAAGGCTAAGTCTCCGGCTAAGGCTCTGGCGACGGCGACGGCGACGGCGACGGCGAAGGCTAAGGCGAAGGCGAAGGCGACGGCTAAGGCTGAGTTTAATCCTTGGCGAAGGATAACTATAAATAAAACAATTATTATTATTAAGGCAGTCCAGCCTGCAACCTGATTTGCTGAACTTGAACTGTCAAATATCAAAGATATCAACGCTCCATCAAGGGCTGAGAAAAATCCTGAAACTCCAGATAGCAGCCAGGAAACACCTACCAAAAAAGTAGCCCAACGTTTTTGCAACCCAGCTTGAGCATGACTAAAGTTTGCGTTCCTCAGATTCGCTCCTGTAAAATCTGCGCTTCGGATATCTGCACCGCTAAAATTTGCACCCTCAAGATTTTGACCTTTGAAAGAACGACCTCTGAGATTTTGACCGGAGAAGTCCTGGGGCATGGCTGGGCGCTGTATACAAATTTCTTTTTGGATACAGATATACCATGAACAATTCCAGATTTTTTAACGGTTTAAGTTGATTTGCTATTTCTACCTTCAGAATTCACTCTTGATTGCAAATCATAAACACCATACTTGTGTGAATCCAAAGCGATCGCCTTTAAACCAGAACCAGTAAAAAGTCTAGCCCACCTGCAAGTAGCAATGAACACCGTAAATATAAGTGTCTATTACTACTTACAGATGATGAGTAGTGACTTAGGGAAATCCATAAAAATAAATCTCTAGCCTTGGTGGTTAATTTGTGGGCGTAGTCGGGTATTCGCTTCTAATTTGGCTGGAGATTTATTTCGGGTTTGTGTCTTACTTACTCATCAAGTTGAAGTTGGGTTTAGTTGTCGGCGCAAGATCAAGGGACTTCATCGTTGGTATCTTTTAAGTCAAAAAGCTCCCTGATATCAACATCGAGCCTTTGGCATACTTTGAGAACCCTGATTACAGCACCCAGGTTTCTACCGTTCTCCCAATTTTGAACCGTTGTTTTGGTCAAACCAGTCTGTTGGGCTAAGTCATCCTGACTTAAGCCTTTGCTTTTCCTGTATTCCGCAAGCTTAGAAATTACCTTGGGTTCACTATTTCCCTGCTTTGACATCTTGTAGTTAAACCAATTTAGCTAATTCAATTGACGTAGCTAAGTAGATTTGGTTAAATAACTATATTGACGATAGCAACCGTCCCGAAAAAACGCAGCTACCGCCTTTTAGTCCCAAAACAACTTAGCCAAAACGACTTAACTAATTATGTAGTAATAGCTTCATAGCGATCAAGCGATCGCTGTTTGTTGTTGCAACTTAATTTCTTTGGTACCTCGTTGATATGAATTATCAATGAGGCTGATTCATGTCATTCCTAGTCTCCCTAAATATGGCAAATATTCTGCAAGCAGAAGTCACGGTTCTGGGAACCAGGACACTTGCAATACACCACTTTGGCATTGACGCATTGCCGTTAGAAGCTAAAGAGAAAGATGGTGTTGCTGGCAACAGTCCCAATGAATGGAAAAAAACGGTTCTGATGGACGAGGAGAGGCAACTATTTCTGCTGCCAACTTACTTTTTTGGCGCAATCAAAAATGGCGGTAAAACAGTTAAGCGTGGTAAGAGTAACTTTCTTGCAGACATTGCCAGCACCTTGCAAGTAATGGACGAGCAAATTTATATCCAAAATAGTGCCTCCCAGCCAATAAAACTGCCAGATCCTCCTCAGATAGTTGAAGCAGGAACTGTTAAAAATGAGAAACTACCCGATAGCTATGTCGAAGTAATTGGTGTTCGGAACCCATCTACTAAAGCCAGAAATATCCGCTATCGTGTTGTAGTCAAACCTGGGTGGTGCTGCTCGTTTACTATTCTGTGGGATTCTGTCGTCGTTGATAGAAAGTCGTTAGAGACAGCCATCGTTAATGCTGGTACCTTAGTCGGCATTGGCGATGGTAGAGGAAGCATTGGCTATGGGCGTTTTAATGTGACTAGTTTTGCCATTCTCTAGTATATGTTTCGTTTTGTTGTGTCCAGTCCAGTCGCGTCTAGTTACGTTGAGTCACGTCATGCCAAGTTAAGTCATGTCATGTCAAGTCATGTTATCAAGCAATTTGTATTTACAAATCAAGCAACGTCGTCAGCATCCGAACCTTCCTGTTTTTTGGTGGCGACGCCAGCCACTAGAACAATGGCAAGTTACACGCCAACGCATTTACAACCGCGATCGCGGTATTTGTCAAAGTCCAGCAGATTCACCTCCCAAAAAGAGTGGTCTGTGCATGGAGGAAATAGAACTGAAAACTGCCCACATTGACCATATTCGTCCATTATCATCTGGCGGTAGCAACCACGCTTCAAATTTAAGAACCCTTTGCCCCATTTGTCATGCTCTTAGGCTTGATCAAAAACACGAGGGGATGAAAAGTAGGTTAGTCACAAAGGGCTTAATCCCAGTTAACTGGAAAAATTTTGTTTGGGATTAATTGTGTGCGATTGGACACAGGTACAGTCTCACAACTATATGGATGCCTAAGCCAGGGAGGTGACTTCCTGGCTTAGGCATCCAACTATATAAATAATGCAGAGTACGGATTATTTCGATACCACACAGCAGCGGCGATCGCTCCTCTCCTTTTCCCAAATTTCTTAGAGAAAATCATCGCACCCAACCCTTTCTCAAAATTCATTCATTGGGTTTTTAGCAGCAATTTGAATTACTGCCTTGAGCAAATCTATGGTTCGTTGCCGCGTCTCCTGCTTTGCGATCGCTCCCAATTGCCAACGCTGTTGTTGGTCGTTAGTGTGGCGTGGTGTCTTGGCTGTGGTGGCAATGGTCAGCGCTGTTGTTGGTCGTTGGCGTTGTTGGTATTGGTAAACTTGACTGCTTGCTAGCGCAAGGCGACGACGACCGCTTCGCGGCATCTCCTCCATCGGCGGAAAAATTCCTCAATGGATTTTGGTTAGCATCCACAGGGCAAACACTCCAATTAAGTTGTATTTATTATCAATGTATTAATACATACGGGTAAGGAGATTATCTAAGTAGTTCTTAAAGTACAGACGATTTTATATTTATAACAGAATGAAATCGTGTGTACTGGCGAAATGAGCGCTGTGTATACTGCCTAGAAAAATTTTTGAAAAAATATTTTTTTTCAAACTCTATTTTTGGCTATAACCAAGCAATGTATTAATTAATGCTAAAACTTGACTAGGAATTAAAAGCATTTATCCGCGCCACAACAATAACAAAGTTTTGCTCAGAGATGCGATCGCACTTCTCCACCTCCACAATCCCCTACACCAACTTTCCTGACTTTTCACGGTATGTGGAAAAGGTCATTTTGATGCTTTCCCAAGCCCTGATTTCTCCATTAGCTATTTTCATTAACTCAGAGTTATTGAGAATTAGCCTGTGGAAAAAGCTACGCTTTTTGGGGGCTTGAGGACTTCCCGTGAAAAGTCAGACCAACTTTCGGGTAACATTCCACAGCCAACACCCTAAACACCCCTAGAATCGCAAAAATAACCCCACTCATGCTTTAAGTGGGGAAGAGGGGAAAGGGCGATCGCACCCAACTACCTAAAAGCTAGGAAGCTGAGGTAGACTTGATTTGTCGCGTTTTCGTCGCGTATGTCGCCTTTTCTTGTCGCTTATGTCGCTTTCTGAGAAACAAATACAATGTATTGCGCTATTAGCTACGGGAATGGCTCAAAAAGATGTCGCTGAGGCTCTAGACACGACACCACGAACAATCCAGCGCTGGCAAAGAGAGCAAGATTTTATGCAGGCGCTACAGGCTTCTGAAGCTGGGCAAGTGGCAAGCCAGCAAACTGCAAAAGTAGCAACTGAGATAGTAAGCAATGTTTGGCAGGGACGGGATCAGCTAAGGCAAAAAGAGTTATCGCTTTTGAAAACGCTAGAAGATATTCTGTTCAACTGCTTACAGGGAGATACACCAGATTTTCGCGCTATAGATAGATTAATTAAAGTATCTGAAAGGCGTTCAAAGCTGTTAGGGCTAGATATCAGAAATTACCAAATTCTAGATGCTATGGAGCTACTTCTTTCAGAACGAGTTGCAAGTCAGAGACACGCAGAAATTGTCGCAACCAATATTTTAAATATGGAACAGCAATTAAGAGATATTACTACTCCCTCCATTTCACCCAGTAAATAAAAGTTGGTTTAACTCAATTTCGCACTCATCCTTAAGTCCCCAACATCGACGGGCAATCGCAACTCCATCACACACTGATCTGATTTTATAACTGCGGAAGTGAGAGCCAAACCCTACTTCTTTGATTTCTGCCTGTTGAGCGATCGCCTCTTGTGCTAATTGCTCCAAAGATGGTATCTGCTGATATTCTTGGTGAAGTTGCCAGATGCGCGATTGTTCATCCTGGGTAAGCAATGGCCATGCCTCGTCAACTTCTGATTGGGTAAGGTTCAAATCTCCCCAGTGGCAAAGTTCCCGCAGTTTAGTTACTGCGATTTCTGTCGATGAATGGTGATTAATGACTGGTAATTCTTGAATAGTTGATACTGGTTGTTCTTCAATTTGAGTTTCTTGTAATAGTGGTGAAACTTCTACTGTTACATCTGTTACATCTCTTACCTCAATCATTGGCAATTCTTGCTGGTTTACTTTAGCCATTGCTTCGGCTTCTGCTTTTAAATGTAGTTCCCGCTTCAAATCCAGGGCTGCTAGTACATTTATTCTATTTGGGTCTAAAACTTTTTCTGAATCAAGTTTGTAATATTTGATATTGTCAGTTTTTTTATGCTGCTTAAGCCTAATACCAACCTTGCTAAAAATACGATTAATGAATGCAATAAGCTCAGTATCTTTGTTGATTGTAATATTGAAAGCCTTTTTGAGTAATCTTTTCTTAGGTAAAACCCATTTCTTGAACCAATCTATGAGAGCAGGACTTGTATCATAATATTCACTGTCAAAATCGTTCAAAGGTATAGCGTCAAATATCTTTATTGTATTGATAGCCTCTATCTTTGCACTAGAAGTACGTACATCTGGGAGGTAAGGAATACCTTCATAAAACTGCTTTAATTTATATTTCCAATGCTTTCTATCAGCTTCTTTGGTAGCTTCAGAATTCATAGTCATCCAAAAGAATTTAATAGCATTTAACCCATGTCTATTGTCTTTGTAGACGTTCTCAAATATAAACTCAGGAGTTAATTCTATTCCAGGTAACTCATCTTTTAAAAATGCTTTAATAGCTTGATATCTCTCCTCATCTGTGGGATTAGGTTTGCGGTTTATCTCTTTCGCAGTTTCTAAAGAGATGTCAGCAGAGTAAGAGGTTTTTGTAGCGGCATTGAATTTAATTTCTGTTTTTTCTTCCCGAATACTCTCACCAGCATTAGTTTTTTCTTCAGCCGCAATGTCTCTAAGGTTATGCCCTTCATCAATCAATTCTTGCCTAAGCTGAACAGCTAATTGAGATAATGCAAAATTGCGTCTAGCTTTGAGTTTACAGAATAAGTCTATATGTGGATTATTCCAGGTTCCGTTTTTACCCATCATCTTATTTAATTGTTCTGTAAATTTAGGAAGTAGGTCAGCATCACTATTTGATTCTGACTCTTCCTTGGCTAAATGTAGCGCTAGCTCTATTGTTTCTAAGGTTGTATCATGATACCAAAACATTTGATTTTTAATCTCATCTGGTAAGAAGGAATTACACTCATCACTATTTGTCCTACCTTTGTCAGCACACCATACAATTCTAGGTACTGGTTGCCTTACCCGTGCTAGCGATTGTCTAGCCTGTGATGGTTCTAATTGACCAAAAAACAAACTAAATACATACTTAAAATATGGGTTATCTAAAGAGCATCCCACACCTAAAGACGGCGTATAAATTAGAATCTTTGGCTGGTACTCTTGTATTTTTTCCTTAGGACGTTTAACAAAATCTTTGCCAAAATCAGTTTGAGTAATTTTAGAATCAATCCGAATTAGACCATTGAAACTTGATGCTAAATATGGATATTTCTTAACTAGATAATTAGCTAATGCTTCGGCTTCAGATTGGTTATCCAATGTCACTGCTATAGGTTCACAGTTTTTATCACTTAACCAATTTTCAATGAGAGAAAGTACCTCATCTCGCTTACCAGTGTAAAAATCTATCTCCCATTTATCGCTATCAGGTCTTACATAATCATGCTTAACGATAAAAGGTTTATACTTTGGTGCGATCGCTGTTAAATAGTCGTAAGAAATATTAGTTAAATCAGCATCAGCACCAATTACTAACCCATTACCGTTAAGACATTCTTGAAGCTTACTTTCAAGAGTATAGAGAATTTTTGAACGTCTATCTTTGCAAGTATTCGATGTTGAAACGTGGGATAAACCGAGTTCAATTTCATCCATTACCACTATCGTATTACTCCAATCCCTATCAAACAATTTTGATAGGGAATCCCAGCATAGATTAATTCCATCAGCAGTTTCTAAAAAAGTAGCAGTTTGAATTAATTCTCCCTCATAATTGAACTGCTGAGATTCAGTTAAATCGCCATCCTCAATCCAGGTAATTTCCCATTCAATAGCTTGACCTTTACCAAGTGCTATTCTTGCAGTAATCGATATAAATCTAATACCTGTTTTTTCTTGATAAACTCGCTCAAATACTGGCTTATTTTCTCCAGTTATAGATAGTTGAGAAGGCTTGATAACTTCTTCCCATTTCCCGCCACAAAGCTTATCTTTAATGCGTTTGATAAGAACTGATTTACCACTTCCTTTAGGTGCATGAATTAGTACAATTCCTTTATGAGGAATAATATCAACCAGGTTATCTGGTAAAAATTTTTGATGAGGGTCGCAAACATAATCAGCTTTGTAAGTAAGGGTATGTAGTTCCTTTTGAGTTGCTAAAACTTTATCTTCCCAATTAATTGGAGCTTGGCTAACTCTTGCCTCACTAGCAGCTAAATTAATTTCTTGGTGCAGTTCCTCAGCATTGCCTAAACCAGATTTGACCCAATCTGCAATATCTCCACCTTTAGGACAATCAGCCCATAGTCTAGTCGGGTTGATTGCAATAAATGGTAAACCAGCTTTAGCAGCAGCTAGGTTGCATTTTTCTAGTTTGGCATAACCTGCTTTGTCGTGATCAGGCCAGTACACAATTCCAGCAATGCCACTATCTTTAAATAGTTGGAAGTATTCAACTAATAAAACTTCGCTCCATGAGCCGCCTTGAAAGGTTGTAGCCAAAAAACCAAAGATATTTCTAGCAACATCAGTACACTTTTCGCCTTCAGCGCCCAAAATCCATTGACCCTTACCATGCTGAGTAATTTCATCAAAACGGTACGGCTGCCAGGGTTTATCACCTTTGGCGTTGACTTCGTTACCTTTATCATCCAAATGATAAGGGAGTGTAATTTTAGTACCGTCTGGTCGCTCAATTCTTTTTACAAATTGGGTTGAAGAGTATAAATACCTAATTTCAATGCTTCTCCCTACCCTCATCTTTGGCTGTGGACTAACAACATTAGGCAATATCCCCAGGCGAATATTTCCATTTGAAATTATTGCAGGGGAAATTACAGTTTTGGGTTTTTGGTTGTAAATTTTGGCAGCGAAGCCTTTTTTCTCAATTCCAGCTTCTGCTAATACCTCATCTAATGGGCGAATTGCCTCTCTAATCGTTTTAGTAGGGCATTCTTCCCCCCAACAATGATATTTACCGTTGGATGGGTCAATTGTTAATGTACCCTCACATCCAGGGCATTCATAGCGATTTTTGCCACTTTTAGGGGTCAAGCGATCTGTAAACTTTCTAATGTCAAATTTCTCGAAAGTGCGGTCAATCATGATGTGACCTCACCAGATACCTTAACCTTGGCTTCGATTTGGAGAAGTACAGAAGCAACTTTACTGGTAAACCAATCAAGGTTTGCTATTCGCTGTAAATAATCGCGTTCCGAAGGAGTGAGGTTAGCCGATCGCAGTAACTCAGCCGGGTCAGGGCAAGGACGTAACGGAGCATCACAGCAATCGGCTCTCAAATATTTTGTACCTGTGCGCCGATCGCTAACGACATTGAGCCGAAATTCAAAGCCACAGTGCTGGCAACTTTCTCTCATGCTCCCACCTCCAAAATTTGAAGGCTGGCAATGATGAAAATCGCTAGATCGCCAGTAAAACCAACATTTTCGAGAATTTCGACCGATTCAGTTAATCGGCGATCGCTAATATAGTTCGATGATTCCGAACTTCGAGATTTTTGAAGTATTTGTGATAGAATACTGTTAAGTTTTTCTATCGCAAACCCCTGTCTGTCGCAAGTGAGGGGTTTTTGCATTTTCGGCTGCTCCTATTTTTATGTGGAACAGCCCCCATTTGAGTGTTCGCGTTAATCTACCAGTTAAACTAAAGAAATACTTTTTATAACTTTCTGGTTGCATTAGATTGCCGCTTGAAACGTCTGCAAAACGTTTCTTTGTGCTATCCTTTAGAGTCGCTTTGGCTACTGCTAATTTGGAATCGCACTCACAAAAATCGGGGCTGATGTAATCAGTTTTCTTTTTTCTGACAACTTTTTTACATTAATAGACTCTGATGAATTTTTTTTTAGCTTTGCATTTTCAACAAAGTGAAAAATTAGATTAGCCAAATTAGAGATGCGCGATCGCAAGCGCTTCGATCCGCGATCCGTCCGTACTAAGCTTTTCTACCACAATACGGATCTAGCTTGTGGTTTGAACTGCTAAAAAAGTTGCAAAAAAGTGTGAATAATAAAGCAAAGTGATAGAAATTGATAAGTACTGAGAGATATTGTTAGATATTGATAACTCCTATGTATAAATTGTTTCTATCAATCGCCTCTCTTCACAGTTCACTCCCTCCATTTCGATAGTACTTTTGTACTTGCGATCGCTGCTAATTTTGAGGATCAACCCTTGTTAGCTGCACCAAGATAGCCCCAAGTTGATTTAATGCTGCATTAGTAGTGCGCTGATTCTCTAGAAAGTCTCGCTTAAGTTCTTCATGACTATCTCGTAACTCTAAAAGAACATCGTCCAAAATTGCGCTACGACCTAGTACACGGGTAACGTTATCGGTTAACTCGGCGATCGCTTGGGTATTAGTTGCCTGTTGCTCGGCTACTGTAGCCAAAATTGCTTCTATACGGTCAAGTCGGCTTGGTTGTTGTGGTGTGTCTGTCACTTTCCTGCCTCAATCATCTTGGCGATCGCATCTTTATCAAAGCAGTCTAGATAGCTGACCAGTTCTCGAAATTGCTGGTATTTCTCCTCAGCATAGCTATCTGGTGTAAACCCTAGAACTTCACAGAATTTCAAATAGTCAGCCCGCCAATTAAAGTTATTTAGCGCAGTAGTGAAGCTTTCTACTGCCTCTAGTGTCTCTGGCGATACCTCTGGTTTTTCTGTGTCATGGGTTGCTGATGTTTCGTTCATGCGGCCCCCTTACCTTTGTCAGCTAAGGAATTTTTTTGTAGTAGATTGCGTGCTTCTAAAGCTTCTTCAATCAAAATTGCTGCTGTTTGACTTTGAGAGCGTCGTTCTGTCCCTGCTAGGTTTTTGACAAGTTCGTAGACCTCATCAGTTAGCACTACATTCACTCTTCCACTCATTGTGTTATCCGTGTTCATCACTCTACCTCATGATACGTCTTGTAATTTAGAAATGGGATAACACATATTGCACAATCTGTGTCATTAAACGTATGATGACACAAGAAGCAATCGATCAACAATAAGCCACTAATTAGTGTCCTACGAGTAACCCAACGACTTATGCAGTAAGGGGTTTAGCGTTTAGGTACTACATCCTGATCTGTACTTATTCTGATTGCTAGCTAGTTAATATCTGATTCACATTGATTACTGTAGTAAACCCATGAAACCTAGACGGAGCAAACATTCTACAGATTTAGATTTATTTTTAGATTTTCCATCTACCAAGACATATTTAGCTGAGGTCTTGGGTGTGAGCCGTTCTACTTTGGTCACTTGGGAAAATTTAGCTTTTTGGAGAATCCCCAGTTTCAGAGATGCCTACCCAAAAAACCACGATGGCAGTTATGACCGGGAATCACCCTTATCACCCTACCAAGCATGGGTTTTGGGCAGAGTAGGGCGGCTAATGGCTCAACTACGACGCGGCGAACGGGTCAAAGGCTATATCGCCAAAAATCCGAATGATTTTTCTAGATACCGCTATCAGCAAGCATTCCAGCAATTACAAAAATTACAGAAGGGAGCGTAAATCATGGCAGCACGAAAAAGAATCACAGCAGCCCCAACACAAGACACAGTAAGCATTCATGATGCTTGCTTAAGGTATATGACCACAGAGCAGAGCTTGAGACTGGCTTTAAGCCATGTTCGCCCTGATGATTTTGACACTGTAAAGGCAGTTTCGGAAGCAGATTTAGAAGCGATCGCCTCCCACTTCCAGCCACAATTACCCGAAAAATCTCCACAGCAAGAGATTGAGCCAGCCACAGAACAGCCACAAAATACCCTTTCCTTGCCCCAGCAACAGCAACATCTAACAGCGCCTACCTGTTGCGGCTCGCAAACATAAACGCTCCGGCTTGCAAACAAGAAAATTGTTGGCTCACATTAATTGCAAATAAGATTACACTTCGGCTCACATTAATTGCAAATAAGATTACACTTCGGCTCACATTAATTGCAAATAAGATTACACTTCGGCTCACATTAATTGCAAACAGACTCATTATTATTTGCAACGGGCTTGCAATCATCCGACTTGGCTCAAATTAATTGCAAATAAGCCAGATGCAGATAAAGCGGTGGGTATGCTTGTCTGCAAGAGTATCGAGATGAAAAAGATTTAATGTACTAAATATGACCAATAATTAAAGTGGCAACCCCGCAGCTAGCATTTGCTCTTGTAATTCACGCGCACGAGTGGGATCAAGTTGTCCGCGAAACAGCGATTTAATTTCAGCCGGCTTGGCATTGAACTGTTCCGCCAAGCCCCTCACGTCATAGCCATGCCTTGTGAGAGTGGGTTCCAAATCGTCAATTTGCTTTGACAGAACTGACTCCACAATCACCGTAGTCACAGGTTTGACCGCGACTCGGTACGCCGCCTCCAAAGCTAGTGTCAAATGTTGCTCAATTTGTAGTGGTGTCAAGAGCCGCGTGGCAAGTAATTCAATAGCTTCCGCCTCCAATATTTCACCAATTGGAGTATCAGAGATAGTGCATTCAGATACTAGCCATTCAATATATTCTCGCTGATTGCCAACAATGCCTTCCAAGGAGAAGACTGTTGCTCGATAACCGATTTCTTCCATAGTCGGACGGCGCAGATCATTTTTCAGTTTGGGATGACCAGCCAGCACCACTGAAAGTGTGCCACCACCGTCTTCAACTACTTCGATTAAACGTTTGAGTCCCGTCAGGGTACTGTAATGAAGGTCATGAGCCTCATCAACAAACAGTGCTACTGACTTTTTACCTTTTCTAATCAGGTCGCGTAGTTCCCGTTCCCGTTTTTCACCGTCTTTAGGGATTTTAATTTCCTTATCTGTGGATAAATCGTAGAATAAAGCAGCAATAAGTGTTGGCAGTGTCGCCCGTTCTTTATCTACAGAAAGGGACTTCGAGACTAGAATCTTACCTTCTTTCTCCAAAACATCAAACAAGCGTCGTAAAGTAGTCGTCTTGCCACACCCAATAATTCCCGTTATGGCAATCAGTTTCCCTGAATGGATGGCAGCTTTAATGTCTTTGAACATTTGCTTTTGATGGTCTGTTTCGTAGTAACCAGCCTTGGGAAATTCCTTGACCAAACGAAAGTGTTCCATTACTTCAGTGAGCATTTTGCTGCCCTCCTTTGTTCGAGTGGAAATACTGCCGTACTCGTTCAATAATCACTTTTTTATTCAAAGTCTCAGCTAGCAGCCCATCAATAAAGGCAATTTGTTCAGTGGATAATTTCGCCAAAGGTTTAGCGAGATAATCTGAAATCGCCAGTTTAGCGAATAATACAGTGGGATAAGTAAATTCTTGGAACGGGTCTGGGTCTTTAAAAGGTGTGACAGTTGGCTCAATTTCCTTGTACTTATCCACCAAAAATTGCAGATCCGCGTTTTTATCCAAGGCAGTTCGTGGCAAGCCCAGCTTAAGAGCTAAATCTGCAATCCGGTCTGCCCGTTCTTCGGTTTTAGTTTTCTTGTGTTTGCGATAGCGATGCAAGGGGATAGGCCCATCAACTGGGTAAAATGGGCCATAGCGTTGGTCGCCTTTCTCTACATATAATTCGTTATCAAAAAGACCCCACCACAGCACCACAGTTTCGCCTGCTAAGTCTGGGTTTACTTCATAAGCCACGCCCTCAACTGATACTCTGGCTGTTGCATCCACTTTCCTTCGTTGCGGTTCGCGGGCAAAAGTACAAAATCGTTCCCAACTACACATCTGCCTGATTCCGCTTTTTGGCAGATTTCGCAACCAATCCTCTAAGCGTGAGTGCGCTTCTGTACGGTGTTTTTGGTCGTTATAATTTAGCAGATACTGCCGTAGCCATAGGTTAGCCTCAACTTCGTTTTCTGGTTCGTGAAAATGATACAGAGTCTCATGGGCTTCTTTGACTGTCCGGAACGGTCTTTCCACTTTTCCTTTGGAGCGAGCCGTTACCCTTCTCCCATCTTTACCCGCAGGCAGATGGCTAGCAAGCTTGATTCCCAGGCAGTCCATCACATTTTGAAATACATGGCTTTTGGCAATTGGCCCGTTGTCCGTATAGATCATCTCAGGAATTCCCTGGAAGGGGCATCCATCCGAGGTGGAAGCCGTCATTGCATTAAATAGGAAGCGCAACGCTGCTGTTACATCCTCTCCATAAACACAATGGTATTCCTGGTAACACACACCACTGCGGTCATCAACGACACTATAAAGCATCAATAGCGGATTCCCTTTACCCGTTTCCACCCATAAGGGCTGCTTTACGTGTTTTAAATCGGACGGGCTAAGGTCGAAATGCCAACATTCATTACTGTGAGTTGCTTGAAAACGTACCGCAGGCGGTTGACGAGTCATTGTGAGATGGTCGTAGCCCCATGTTTTCAAATAACGGTTGACAGTGGCTTTAGTTAACAACCCCTTGGGTGGTTTGATAAAACCTTGTGGGGTGTTCATCCCGAAATCTTCTAAAAGTTCAATCGCCCGTGCAGTGGAGACGTGCCGCCCTTTCTTGTTGCAAGTGCGGATTTTCGTTGCTGCAATGACTTCACAGTAAAGTTCCATTTCCGCCTGTGATAGCTTTCGAGGTGTCCCGCTATCTGAACGGTTGATCGATTTGGGGCGTGATGAGTTACGCAAAGCACGATATAGAGTATCAATAGACACTCCATACAATGAAGCTGTTTCTTCCATGAGTTGCCGACGTTCTTGGCAACGGCTTGGTAACATATCAAGTCGATGACGCAAGTTGGTTAAAGCTTCTGCTGGAATTTTCTTGCGGATCATGCTCGCCTGTATGTTCGCCTCATGTACTGTCCTTATCTTTAAGTTTGTAGCAGAAAACTGACCACAGAAATTACATTCTGTTGCCAGTTAGGTGAAAAAGTATAACAATTTGAGATAGATTAGCTTCAAATGAGGCTTGAAAACTCACCACAGAAATTTTTGAAGGAAGTTTGGTGCTGTGGATACACTTTACTTATCTGAAGCCGAAGCACTACTCATAGAGTATGAGGCGTTCCTAAAAGGTAAAACGCATAGCACTATTGATGCCTATATGCGTATCATTAGGCAGCTTCTTCTTTGGATTGTAGAACATCCTGGGAGTGGAGGAGATTTTCAACCCGAACAGTTGACCAAAACGGCGATGGAAATTTATCTCGCCTATCTAGATACGTCAGGTTACAGCATTGCTCACCAAGCACGGGTTAAATCTGCTGTCAGTGGTTTTGCCCGTTGGCTCATTGAGGAGAAGGGAATTTTACGTCGCAACCCCACCAGAGGATTAAACATTCCAGCCCAGCCACTTTTAGCCCCCAGACAATTGACTCCTGACCAACGTTATATTTTACGCAACCTGATCGAAAAAGATGGTCATCCACGTAGCATGGCTGTGTTTGCATTGGGGTACTGGGCTGGTTGTCGCGTGAGTGATGTTTCCTGGCTACGGATAGAGCATACCCATATTGGCCCCAAAGTTGGCTGGTTGCACGTTGGTTACAAGGGTGGTAAGGCGCGAGATATTGATCTAATTAACGCTGTCCGAAAACCAATGTATGAATATATTCATCACGGCGGGCGAGATACTGAGAGTGATTACACTTTTACCTCTCAGCGCAATGAGAGGCTGACCGAAGCCGGCATTCATCGCTGGTGGAAAAACATTAAAGCACAAGCAACTGTTTCTGAGTGGGAACTCATCCATGATGTAACTTTTCATGATCTGCGTCATGATTTCGCTCACCGAGCGCGTGAAGCAGGATGGACTTTGGAGGAGGTTGCTTATTATCTTGGTCATATCACCAAAAAGGGAACTCCAGCTATTCAAACCACGGTTCGGTACACTCAAAGTAGCCGACAGCAAGTGAAAGACAAGCTTGCATTACTCAAGGGATAAAGGAGAGATAGCAACGCCCAAAGGATTTTATATTGCTCTATCCAACAGTTGCTGAGCAGGCATTCGGCTTATTTGCAATTAATGTGAGCCAAGTCGGATGATTGCAAGCCCATTGCAAATAATAATGAGTCTGTTTGCAATTAATGTGAGCCGAAGTCCAATCTGATTTGCAACTAATGTGAGCCAAGAATTTTCTTGTTTGCAAGCCGGAGCGTTTATGTTTGCGAGCCGCAACACCTACCCAATCCCCAACGTCTAACGCTCAACTGACGCTAATAGACCAGTTAGCAAAACAGGCAGGGCAAGAAATTGAATTGGTGGACGCGATTTCCCAAGTCAAAAATCAACTGATTCTAAATAACTTGGCTGTGAGAGATGCCGAATTAGCAGAGGGAATTAATCAGCACTGGCAAAACCAAAAGCAGGGATATTTGGGAGCGATTAGAGATTTGGCCAGTTTAGCCAAGGAACCTGTAGCGATTACCCCAGATGAAACCGACCTTACCCAAGAAATTGAAAGCATCATCACCGAACTGGGAAAAAAGCTAATCGTGTGAGAGCGATTAACATCCTGTTATCTCCTCTCGATTTTCTTAACTGGTTATTAGAAAGAGTACTAATGCTATGACTTTTACAATTTCCGGCACTGAACCAGAGGCAAGCATAAGCGCTAATTCCTTGCCTGAGTTAGTTTCTCAAGCACAAGAATTACTTGGACAAATCCCCCAACATCCACAGTTTAAAGGCTTGCGCTTTGATTGTGATGTAGCGATCGGTGACGTAAAGCAATATTTCAACTATCTGGAATGGGCTGCTACTGCTGATTTAGAGGTATCTAGGTTTGAAGGTTTTACAGAATAATTATTGCGCCACCGAACAAAATAGACGCTCTTGAGACGGGTAATAAAAAAGGGATGTTGCCAGCATCCCCCGTTAACACTTGTAGAATCCCATCCTGGGAATGTGTCTTAATTACTCAGCAATTATGCCATATTCCTACTCATAGAAAAAAGGTTTATGGATGATTTAAACAGCCAAATTCAGGATGCAAAGACGGATGAAACAGAGCTAAAACAAGTCCTCAAAAAATATGATTTAGATGAGGAATTGGCGCTTGAATTTAGCGAAATTGACAAGGCATTTAGGCAATTGGAAATTAAATACCAATCCCTACTCAACACTAGAAAATTTTTCAACAATGGCTAAAATTGACACTACAAAAGCAGCCGCGAAAGCTGTAGCTGAGAAGCTAGCAGGGCGTAACCAAAACTCGACATCTAGCACTAATTCTACATCTACTACCCCTGCGACTGTTCCCATAGATAGCCGTATCCCTGGATTGTTGACTGTCACGCCGGATTTAATACCGGGAATGATGCCACCATTCCAGCCCAATCAATACCATATTTCAGACCCATTAAATCCTCCTGAAACTCTCCCACAAGCAACTCAAAGCCAGCTTGATAAAGGGATGAAAATCTATGAAGGTGCAACGCGATCGCTCAAATTGACGGGAGCTGCGCTCGACCTAACACGCGAGAAATTTACTGTAATTGGTAAGCACTCAAAGGCTTTTGATGCTGGCATCCAAGCGGCTACCGAGATTGAGAAAGTCAAAGGAAACTACCTTGATTATTTGAATCAAAAAGAGGTGACGACCCAAAAATCAGTTGCTTTAGATGTCAGTCAAGTTAAGACCATCGCTGATACGAATATCTCGGTTTACAGCAAAGATGAATTAAATCAAAAACTGTTACAAGCACAAATAAAAGCTGAGGAATTAAGGCTAAAAACTGTTGAGTCACAAGGGAACCTAGCAAGCTTTAAAGCACAGTTGGGTGATTATCTGGAGGTAAAATCATGAGATTATCTCACAGTTTAGGGCTAAGTGCTTTTAGCTTGTGCGCTGGCTTGTTGGTTGCTTCTAGAGGGTTCACCAACGATATAGCCAAATTAATTTCTATGCTTGGTGTGGGAGTATTGCCAGCAAGCTTTATTACTTACTTTATCGCTGATACTAAATCACAGAGATTGCTAAATGATGCCGAAAGTAAGAATAAAAAAGCAGGTGAAACACTGCATAAAGTTATCAGGGAATTTGAAAGGAGCAAGTCAAAGTTAGCCAACGTTACAAGCCTTTTGGAGACGGTCAAAGATGAGCTTAAGGAAGCCCGAAATACTATCAACTCTTTAGGTAAC
This sequence comes from Nostoc sp. ATCC 53789, assembly GCF_009873495.1. Lineage (GTDB taxonomy): Bacteria > Cyanobacteriota > Cyanobacteriia > Cyanobacteriales > Nostocaceae > Nostoc > Nostoc muscorum_A. Next base: position 43,697 of record NZ_CP046709.1, read on the forward strand.
AGCAAATTAGAAAACACGGCTTTAATCGCTCAACTGCAAGCCAAGTTGAACCAAGCGTTTACCCAATCACAGCAAGAAAAACAACGTATTGAATATTTAGAATCCGAATGTTAGCAATGGGAATTTAACTTTAAATCTCAAGTAGAAACGGGAGCTAATCAACGTTTTCAACTTGCTAAGTCTCAGGAATTAGAGAAAATTTACTTAGAGCATGACTCGATAACCAGTGAAGCTATGCAGTTGTTTAGACGGCTTCAATCTTGGGGCGAGAAAGTAGCGCACGGACATCAAAGCAAAGCTGAAATTATCAAGAGTTTAGCAAGTAGTTACAACGAAAATTTAGATGAGGTTGGGGAAGCGATCGCCAGTGAGCGCCAAAACTATCTTTTACAAATCGAGCTACTGAACGAGCGTATAGGTCAGCTACAGCAGCAATTACAAGGTGATTTAATAGAACCTGTTTATGGTGACTTTGGCTTTGATATCAACGGGAAAATCGCCAACGAAATAGCGCGTACTCTGTTTAGTGATCTCAGGCTAGCTTTGAGCGTTAAAGGCTTTCAGGTAAAGCCTGACGGCGTTGTAGATGTTGGTTATGGCTATTCTCGCTCTGTGCATCCTAAAGCCATTGTGGAGGCTATTAGCAAGCATTCTGAGACGCTGGCTAAGAAGTTAGGATTATTTAAAATAACAAGCGTTCGCAAGCTGGAAATAACCGATTGTATTTTGGTCTGCTACCGTATGGAGCCAGCCATCAAAGCAGATGAAATTAAGCTGATGGTTGGGACTCCTGACGAATTTATAAACTACGTCACTTCTCACCCTATCCGCTATCGGCTGATTGCAGATCCGGGCGTTGGTAAAACCCCAACCACTGCGGTAATGATTAGCGAAATTCTCAAAGCTGGTTGTACTCGCGGCAATACCGGGAAGGGTGAGAAAGTGCCTCATACTCTGGTTACTGTGTCTTACCCCGGTGCGGTTGGTTCACTCAAAGATAGCAATTATCCTTTAGAGCATTTCCTTAAGTATGGCGACACAACAGCCGCGATTAAGTCCTTTGATGATTGCTTGGATGATGGAAATTTTCGAGTTAAAAATCCCACATTTGCTGCTAAGTTCTTTCAAATTTGGGCATGGGATGAATTAGATAATACTCTAAATTCTTGCTCGGAACCTTACGCAGCAGGTGAAAACCTTAAGAAGATTCTTAAACAGTTTGGTCACAATAATATCGGCTGGATTGTGTCGGGTCAATCAGTGATGACCAAACAAATCCCAGGTTTTACCAACGATGATCGGTCACTGTTTACCGAAATAATCATTGGCATTCCCAAGATTAGACATTACCTAAATACTTACGGAAAAGGGAAAAATAGTGAGTCTAATTTGGCTAAATTAACTCGTAACTTAGACGCTATAGAGGAATATATCGACCAGAAAAACGGGTTAGTTACCGATGATGCCAGATTATTGAGAGTAGCCTTAGTAGTCGATTCTCGCTCACCTAAGCTCTACTTTTTACCTAATCTCGATAGGGTGAGTTTCAACTATCAAGAAACAGAGGAGACAAAGCGACTGGCAAGGCTTGCCAAGTCCTCTGGCACAATTGGCAACGAGCTAGAAACCGGAGGCTTAAAGCCTTATACAGCAAGTAATAGTCAAATGGTAAGCTTGCCACCAAAAACGACTATAGGGGGTAGTCACCAATCTGGTACAAGTCCCCACTGTCCCCACTGTGGAAGCGCAAATTTAAAGCTACAGAATGATGATAGATATCGCTGTCTAGGCTGTAAAAAGCGCACAGTTAGCAATAAGATTATCTGGAAATAAATATATGAATTTTGATGATATTTCAACAATTGTCTATCAGCCTAAAAATGACCATGAGCCAGGATTTATATATTTAATGGAAGCAGAGTCCTATCATGGCTTAATTCCCGGTGCTTGGTTACGTCGTTGCAAAATTGGGTTATCTCGCAATCCAGAAGCTAGACTTGATAATTTTCACCGAAATCAACCGCCTTGTAATGTGAAAATTCTCAGGACTATTTATGTAGAGAATATGGCAGAAGTAGAAGGTGAGTTACATCAACAATTTAGCCAATGCAATGTTGAGTTAATCAAAAGTAAAGAATGGTTTGATTTTAATGCAGTGCAATTTATGATGGTTAATTGGGAGTTTGAGAAGCGATCGCTGTATGTTTTCAGTCTTAGTGAATTGCCAATTAAGCTAATCATTTTCAGCATGATCTGGCTATTATTCGTGGGAGCTATAGCGGGAAGATTAACAAGTCAGCCACCAATGCAGCCGCAAAAACAATTAGCTAAGTAAGCAAAATTTAAGGGTAGACAGAGATTACTTATGAGAATGTTCTTTATATGATTCTCATAAGTAATCAATCAAAAAATTAAGGGAGGTTGTTAGCCTCCCTTTGGTTCTTAGAACGGTGTGTTACCCGTCTCGTTTATCTTGGCGAGATATCCGCGCCAGTAATCGCCCTCAGTTGTTTTAGGTGGCAGTGCGATCGCCGCGTCGAACTCTCCATCAAAGTAATCATTAGCAGCTTGGGATTGTTGAGGTTTAGCAATTGTGAGTAACATACAGACATCCTTATTTAACGTGTGGCGGTTAGCAGCCGCCTTTTCTTATCCCTATACTAACCCTCTTGACTATATATTGACAAGCAGTTATGTATAGGGATAGTTGAGGAATATTCTGATTAGCCCTCAAAATTCTTATGGCTATACAAATCAAGATGTATTGACATAAATATAGTCCTTGGTTACTATCTAAATATATGAAATTTGATTTAAGTAACTAAGGAATACTGATATGTCAAGGCAGTTGGAAGATTCGGAAGATTTAAAAAATACTTATGTTGATGAGCGCGTTCAATGGTTGCTGCCACAATTTGAGGCGATCGCCCCCTACAAAATGAATGAGCGTAAAAAGGGTATACGAAACGCAGCTTTACTTGGCTGGGAACAGCTAGCAGCGATTGAAGCGAAAAACTTAAAACTTACTTATCCAGATGACCGGTCAGAAAGTGAAAGAGAGTATGGCACGGCATTAAGGCAGATTACTGCATTAAAAAAAGAACTCAAAAGCGCTGCAAAAACTGATTTAAAAGACGATGCTCTTTATAATCCAGTACTCACAATCATTACTCATTTTGGCAATGCTTTAAGCTACCAGTTTGCAAGTTACAAGCAGAATCAAAACACTCGCTACAGAGAAACTGTTACAGAACGTAGGGAAAAAATAAACAGAATTGAAATTGACCTTACAGACTCTCTAAAGTATGCCTACAATATTTTGACTGATATTAAAAATGGTGATGATGCTAATTGGCTCGATGTAAGTTGTGCGATTGCACTGGCAACAGGCCGCCGTATGGGTGAAGTACATCTATCAGCCAGCTTTGAAGAAATTGACACTTACACACTTGCTTTTAAAGGTCAATTAAAAGGTAAAACCCGTAAGGTGAGACAAGGCGATAAAGCAGTTTATATCAGAGATGTAATTTTTAAAATCCCTACGTTATTACCTGCTGAATTGGTCTGTTTTGCCTTGCAGTGGCTTGATGGAAAAGGTAAACGATTTCCACAAACTGAAGACCCTGAACGAGTCAACAGACGGTTTAGCAAAACCTTAAATGAATCTTGTAAACAATGGGATATTTTTCCTAAAGATGAACGCACTTATCACAAGTTCCGTGCTGCATATTTGAGAGCAGCGATTGTAAATGATGGAAATATTGACCCCTACGACTTTACAGACTTCGCTAAAGCAGTGCTAGGGGATGACGACGAAAACACTATCAACGCCTACAAGCGTTATGAAATTAAACCGGGAACGCTTACCCGTATTTAATAAAATCCCTATACTAACCCTCTTGACATATACTTTATAAGAGGGTTAGTATAGGGATAATTACGAAATAGATGTTTTGATTATGGCTAAGTGGGATGAGGTGGGGCAAGAGTTAGTCAAAAAACTGGGTAGTGTCAAAAAAGAGTCAACTATTCAAAAATTGGCAGTTGCAGTAATTGAGCAAATTAGGGAGTCTTACGCGGAGCCTAACAGCCGCAGAACTCCATTATCCAAAGTACGTAAGGCAGTTCTAGAAGCTTTCCCCGATACCGAAACTCAAGAACATCCTTGGCAGTATTTCACTAATAAAGGTAAAGGGAATATTGAGCGATATCAGCATTTAGCTCTCAAGTATTTAACTCTTTCAACTGAAGAATGGGACGCTGTAGGGGACGAAGCAAGACAGCAGTGGAAAGCACAGCAGCAGGCTGAAAAATCAGAACAACAACTTAAGCCAGAAACGCAATTAGAGAAACAGCCTAAGTCAGAGACTAAGAAAAAATTTCAAACTGTAAAATCAACCGAAAAAGAAACCACTCTTAATGATATGAATATTTCACAATTGCAATTGGATGCTGATACTCAAGCAGTAGTAGAAGCCGCGATCGCTCATTCTGGTATAACACTTGCTGATTTCGTTCGTAAAGCTTGCCAAGTGTACGCTAAAACCATCACTGGTAAAGTTAAACAGTTTTCAGAAGACTTGACAGCAGTATCTACAGAAGAATTAAAAAGTGATACTTATAAAACCCATCCTGGACGCGCTGAAGAATTGACAAGACGCGCTATTTATGCCTTAGAAATTCACAATAATAATTGCACTGAAAAAAGCCAAAAGTGGATGATTACTCAGACGGCTATACAATCGCTCACAGGGAGTAAGCCAGCTACTATCAAGGCAATTTTGGAGAATTATAAAACCAGGCTTGATGACCACAACGCTAAACATGAATTAAACGCATACGACAACCGCAAAGGTGGCGGCCGCCAAATTGAGAACGAGATTGATTTAGCGGTACTTGTACCAAATGGACTCGATATAGCATAGCTGTGTCTGTAGCAGTGGGGGAGGTGCGTAGTTTGCTGTCGTAGGCATCGCATACAGTCAAATAATAGGTTTGGTAAATACAGTTTCCATAACCTATTTTTCAACCCCATCGCCTACTATGCACAAACTACAGAAGCACGACAAAAGCAGCGGACGTAGGGGAGCGGAAGCGATCGCCTCGCAATTACGAACCAAGCACTTAGGGATTTCTCCGGCTGTAACGGTTTGCTGGTACGCGATTGGATTGAAGCCCATAAGGATGAAGTGATTAGCCATAATGCTAAGTTCGGCATGAAGAACAAGAAAGACCTCAGTAACCCTGCCAGCTATGCCAATAAAGGAAAGGAAACCGATAAAATTCTGTTGCTGATAAACGAAGAATTCCTTAGTGGGGAAGGCTTTAAAGCAGGGAGAAACTAAAGCGGTGTTAGTAAGATGAATGGAAAGTGCTAACCGCTTTTTGGTTATATCGGGATAGAGCTGTGACCTAAAGAATTTTATTTTTAGTCAGCGATTTTCAAAAGTACTTCACATAAACCTTTTTTATCTTTTAGTTCTTCTGGGGGTAAGCCTAGTTTTTTGCGAATATCTGAATCGTAGTGTGCTTTTTCCCAATTATGGGCAGATTTAACTATATCTATAGTTAGAAGTTTTGCTTCTCTTAGGTCAGCACCATCAAGATTTGCCCCATCCAAAATAACTTTTTCAACCTTAATTAATTGTTCATTTTCATTAAAGTATTCAAGTGCAAAATGGGCACCTCTCATATCTGCTCCAGTAAGATCAGCATTTTTAAGATTTGTACCATTTAAATGAATATCACGCAGGCAAGAATATGTTAGGTCAGCATTATAAAGATTTGCATTATCAAGTAGGGCACTTTGGAGAATAGCGCTAGATAAATTAGCTTCTTGCAAATTAGTTCTTATAAGGGCTGTCTTTCTTAGATCAGCATACCTAAGTTTGGCTTTCTGGAGATTAGCATCTCGAATACTCGCGTTCTTAAGCTTCGCACTTAAAAGATAAGCATTATTTAATCTTATTTTATCTAAATTAGCATTGTTAGCAGTTAAAGATTCTAAGGATACGCCATCTTTATTAAGGTCTTGGATAGCTTCAATTCTCCCCCCACTACCTTGTTGACCCAATGCAGAATTAATCACTTGCCAAGCTTGATAATGGGCTTGTTTCTGGCGTATAGGAGATTCTCTTATATAATTTATTAGCCCAATTATAATAGTTATGAGAATTCCACTTTCAACTACTTTAAATAAAGCTTTTTTTAGTAAAAAAATCTTCTTGTTTTTGGGAAGATGGATGAACCAAATTCCCCATCTTTGAGGAAATTGTCGCCAATGTTTTAGTTTCGGATAAGGTTCGATCTCTTCTTCATTTCTAAGTTCATATAAACGAATATAAATATCTAAGGGTATATTCAATCGATATGCTTCTGTTAACAAATCATATTCTTTTTTTAATTTATTAACTCCGTCATAAATACGGGTAAAGCTTTCCTTTAGCTCCTCAATACTTGGCATATTATGATTTTTACTTGTCAGTACAAACTAATAGACTTATCCTTAATATAAATAGCATGAGATAATAAAAAGTTGGAGTAGCAATTATGTGGAAAGAATATGACAAGTCCTTTGGCAAGAATTGAATCGTATCCTCATGAAGCTAAACGCCTAATTGGAATTAGTTATGACCATTTTTTAGCATTGGTCGGCCTGGCAGAGCAAAGGCATATAGAAAAACAGGCAGAAATTGAAAAAAAGAAAATTCGGATTATCGCTCCTGGAGGCGGGCGTAAACCAGAAATGTCAGCCAAAGAAGGAATATGCTTATGTCTAGTTTACCTGAGACAAAAACCAATTTTTGAGATTTTAGGGTTGCTGTTTAACATTTCCAAAACTAAAGCCAATGATGCCTTCAATTATTGGGTAGATATTTTGCGAGATATTTTACCAGCATCTCAAATAGAAGAAGTATCAACAGATAGTCAAAAATATCAAGAATTACAGCGAATGCTGTCTGAATACGAATTAATTGTCGATAGCACTGAACAACCTACAGCAAGACCTGTAGACTATCAAGAGCAAAAACGATACTACTCTGGCAAGAAAAAAATGCACACTCTGAAAAATCAATTTATTGTTCTACCTGGAGGGGAAGATATTGTCGATGTCCGTGTCGGAATGTTAGGGAAAACAAGCGATATTAATTTATTTCGAGAAACCCGCCATAAATTTACTGACACGCAACAGTTTCTCGGCGATAAAGCTTATATAGGAGATGATGCCATTACCACCCCTCATAAGAAACGAAAAAATACAGAAATCTCGGAATTACAAAAACAAGAGAATAAAGAACTTTCGTCACGCCGAATCGCTGTTGAACACATGATATGTCGGGTAAAAATATTTCGAGTAGCCAGTGATAGATTCCGTCTAGCTCGACATCGATATAATCAGGTAATTCTGGCTGTTTGTGGGCTGGTAAGATTAAGAATTAATCGGTTATTTTCTGTTACTCTTAGTACTTAATTTGCTATTTGTAAATTCATTTATTCTGATTCTACGTTTTTGCTCTAATTCCATTTTTTTCTCTCTCAATGCCTTCAAACCCTTATTTCCTCGTACAGCCAGATGGCGATCGCTCCTTCCGTGCAAATCCTTGTAACTCTCTCCTGGTAAGCTTTCATGATTCGCGGATGAGTCTAATGTTGCATCTAGTGTTAAAAATATCCTCAGTATAATCCCTGTATTTAAATTCTTGCTCCTGGATTACTAGTCCATCTAATTTTTAATAGGTGCAGCTTTTAATATGGGACTGTCTAGATTTGAAGGCGTTAACGAAATCGATTACAAAGGCTGCACCATCAAAACTATGGAAAATAGTAGTGGTCTTGGGACTGGAAAATAGATACTAAATATACTAGCCTTGCTATTATTACGGGTTCGGGCAATACTTCTTCCGAAAATGCTGCAATCAAACAGGCTAAAGAGAAGATTGATCAGGCAGTTCGTAGTGCTTGGTAAATAAATTGTGGCCGCAATATTTGGGTTGCGATCGCAACCCAGTAAACAAGTCACAAAATACTTCAACTCCTTGTGTGTTCAGGCTTTTTTATGATGTCGGTTAAGCTTTATTTCCCGATAATTGCCCAAAAACTTTTTTGTTTTGACGACAGCTATACTAAAGGCATTTTGTGCAAAGGCATGGTTATGAGTCAGAACAAGGGTTGCTCATGTTTAGGGATAATTGTCCTATCCTCTTGCTTGACTGGCTGTGTGCTTACAGTTTTTATATCTTTGATTCTTCTAAGGATTACTTGTAGTACAAGCTTTCTAGAGTCTCAATGCAAAGATGATCGTGCTACAGAAGTAGGAGTAATCATCGCAGCGTCATGTATTGCAGTTGTTTCATTATGTGGGATTGTAGGATTGAGCCAAGCGTTTTGGAAGAAACCAGAGTAAGTGCGATCGCCTCTCCTCCCTTCATTCCCCAATACCCAATACCTAATTGCCACTGTCTAACGGTGGCTTTGCCGTGGTCATCGCTGGAAATGCGTAGCTTGCCGCCGTAGGCATCGCTACCGTTACCAAAAACTTTGGAGCGCGGTTATGGGAGTTATGCCACAGAAAAATAATAAGCATAACTATTGGGGCGATGACCTAACCGTTCGACAGGCAATCGCCTTGGGAAGAAATAGGTTTGGTAAAAGACAGTTTCCATAACCTATTTTTTAATCCTGTGTAAGTATATAAAAAAGTTCAACAATTCTAGTCTCTCAAAGCATTGATTTTTCGTGGTTGGGTGCAAGTCCACATAAAAATAAGTTGAACAATTTGGGGATGGAAAAGGGATCAATTTACCACTTTTTCAACATAGAGACACCAAACTCAAATAAAAAAGTTCAACAATTAGGAGAGTGATTCTACCCGAATGTGGGCGCGATGGGCTACGCCCCGCCGGAGCGATCGCTCTAGTAATAACGTAGCGATCGCACGGCGGTAAGACTTGCGAGCAATTCATGGACGGATGCCTGGAGCGGGGTAAAGCACCCAACAGAAATTGTAGAACTTTTTTATTTATTGTTGAACTTTTTTATTCCTCTACATCCTGTCCCGTTGTAACCGTCCAATCTTCCCAGTTTACTTATGAGAATCGATTTTCTCTATAGCTAAAGTAGGAAAGGTAGGAAAGGTACGGAGTTTTTTTAAATACCTTGTTTAGTTAGCTAATAACCTGTAACTTGATAGCTATTACGTTTCTAGTCAGTCAGTAAAAACCATGAATCATCTGCTCTTCCCCTAAGCCAGGAAGGGTTTTTTGTTGGGTGGCATAGAATCCCTATTAGAGATTGAAACCTTGTTTAAATGAGCGTTGAAATTTTGAGATGACTAGCTTTTGTCAATAAGTTCGCCTACCCGACCACAGTGATGCCTAATACGGCTTTAATCCTTGCTGTGCGTCTCTTTAACCCCAGTGTCGTCAAACTCCACTTTTCCGACAACTCTATTAAAGATTGGCTTAACCAGAAACTTAGAAGCAAGATTAGATACACTTCACAGCAATCAGGCTTGTACAGATTTAGAGGAAGTTTACATTGCATAAGTCGATGTCAGTCAGCAATAATACTATATGTGGTTAATTTGTTGACAGTATTACTTATGCTTAAGTCTTTTTGCTTGTTAAGTGTAGCAATTGTTTTTTTATTTTCAGCGGATAATCACGCACGGGGGACGAACACTGACCCTGTTCAACAATTATTAACTACGAAACAATGCCCAAAGTGTAACTTGTTTGGAGCATATTTAGGCTATCGTGATTTATCAAAGGCTAATTTAGCAGGAGCGTATTTAGGCGGTGCTAATTTATCAAATACTAATTTAACAGGAGCTAATTTATCAGGAGTTGATTTAACAGGAGCATCTTTATCAAACGCTAATTTATCAGAAGCTAATTTAGCAGGAGCATATTTATCAGGTGTATCTTTATCAAGAACTGATTTAACAGGAGCTAATTTATCAGGAGCTACTTTAGGAAAAGTCTCTTTATTAAGAGCTAATTTATCAAGAGCTAATTTAGCAGGAGCATATTTATCAGGAGCTGATTTAACAGGAGCTAATTTATCAGGAGCTACTTTATCAAGAACTGATTTAACAGGAGCTAATTTAGTTCAAACTATTGCAGTAGGTACAAATCTTAGTAATTCTAATTTATTTTTATCAAATTTACAAGAAGCTAATTTAACTGATGCTAATCTAACTAATGCTAGAATAGGCAACGCTTTCATTTCATTAACTAATTTAACTAGTGCTAATTTAACTAAAGCTTTATTAATGCAATCTAGCTTATACAAAGCTAATTTAACTAGTGCCAATCTAACTAACGCTAACTTAAGCCAAGCTTTTCTTGTACAAGCTAATTTAAAAAACGCTAATCTTAAAAATGCTGAGTTGTCTCAAGCTAATTTATCATCTGCAAAACTTGATGGAGCTAACCTTGAAGGAGCTAATTTTCAAGCTGCTATAATGCCAGATTTAAAAATTCATCCTTAGCAGGAGAAGATGCTGTATCCTTTAAAATGACCTACAGCCTGCGATAAACCTCAAGCTATACAAATACCTGTAATCACTAGTAAAACCCTCGCCACACGCCCCAAACTAACCCGACATCCTACGACGGGAATTCACCTCATAATTCCCCTGACCACGCCCAAATATCCCGCTAATTTTCACAAGCTCCCCACTGCCCCAAATAATTTCGCCAAAGTTAGCAAGTATACAAGAACTGATTGCAAATATTGCCTATCGCTCCTCTACATGGGAAGTTAATTTTAATATATAGAGAAGCGATAGGCAAATTGCTGTAAATTTTACCCCGTAAGCATCACAACGATTTAGCTTCTGCGAAATATTCTCAATAATATTTCATAACCAGAGCGATAGGCAATCCAATTATGCACACGATTGGAGTTAAGATAGAGAAGCTTAACTCCAATCATGCACACAATTGGAAATGACGAAAGAACGAAAAATTTCACAGGCATCTCTCGAAAATTTAAAGCTCGGTGCGATCGCACGACGGAAAGGCAAGGTCAGAGTTACCCTCTCTTTGCTACCAACGACAATTCAATGGCTAAAAAAACACGATGCCAACGGAAATATGAGTGAATGCGTAGATGAGATCGTCAGGCGGATTGTGGCAGGGGAACTGGTGAAACCATCTGTAGACAAACCCGCTTAATTGAAGTTATGCCAAATAAATAATTACAAGGCATAACCACTTTCTACTAATGCCCAATCTCGTCTCAGGGGTAACAACATAATGCTAATTTTTGATACAACATAATGCTGATTCCTGATATATTATGCTTTCAAATAGTGAAGCTCCTTTGCAGAGGAGCTTCACTTTAAATCGATTAAATTACTATAAAGACACTGAACCTATCAGTGTCTTTTTCCCTTACCTTTACCCTTGGTATCATTAGAACTGTCGTCATTTTCGCTGGTACTTAAAACTACAACAGCGTCGATTGCCACAGGAACAATAACCTGAGCATGATTTCTCAAATCAGGTAACACTAAGCAAGTCGCTAGTGCTGCTGAAACGATGGATAGTGGAATTATGTTTTTCATGAGTCAAAATGTGAACTTTATTTATCATTCAGTGAACTGAATAACTCACTTTATCGTGCTGCTGTTGCAAATACAGTTAGCGATCGCACTAGTTAGAGATTGGACTTTTTGTCTTCAAGGGGCGACAAGCGAGTTAAAGTGCTTTCTGTATAAGCTTCATAGCCCTTAAACCTCTGAGATAAAAGCTCGGTGTGATCAGCACGACGCAGGGGCAAAGTCAGAGTTACCCTCTCACTCCTACCAACGACAATTCAATGGCTCAAAAAACACGATGCAAACGAAAATATGAGCGCCTGTGTTGATGAAATTGTCCGGCGTATTATCGCTGGTGAACTGGTAAAACCATCTGTAGACAAACCCTCTTAATTAAAGTTATGCCGCATAAATAATTACAAGGCATAACCACGCTCTACTAATGCCCAATGCCTAATGCCGTATGTCACCATGCTTTCAATACTGCGATGGCAGGCATCGCTGACAGGAGATGCTGTAGCCAGTACAATGCCCAATGTCACCACGCCTACAATACTGCGATGGCTACGCCCGCCGCAGGCATCGCTCACAGGAGGAGACACGCCAATCACTATACAGACAGCTATGAACAGGGATAATCTTTAACTGTAGACATATCCCTATACTAGAGGTAATGTATGCAGACATATCCCTATACTAGAGGTAATGTATGCAGACATATCCCTATACTAGAGGTAATGTATGCAGACATATCCCTATACTAGAGGTAATGTATGCAGACATATCCCTATACTAGAGGTAATGTATAGTCCTTGCTATCATTCCTTGTTCTCTAG
>NZ_CP046710.1 GCF_009873495.1 Nostoc sp. ATCC 53789
CGGATAAAGTAATCGGTGGGAGTTTTCATAACCCTCGCTCTAACTTGATAAAACTGTTCGTTATTGATTGTGACGTAGTTGTACTTGGGATAAACCCATATCCACAGAGGTCCTGCTGCAACAATGGGTATGCTATCTTCTCCCATACCCATTTCTAGACCAAAATCTTTAAAGTAGTACCGAGCTTCTTCCCCTGCATTTTCCAAAGCCCACTTGTAAACGTACTGATTAATTTGATTTCCCCTTGAAGCTCCATCTGTTTCTTGATAATTTGGGTTTGGAACTCCTGCCTCTGTCCATATTTTTTGGCGTGAATTGAGTTTAGCTCGTAAAGAAAAAGCTGCTATTGGGAAAAAGCCAGTATCAAAAAAGTTCAGAAAATTATATAGCGCTTGGGTGACGCTACTAATTGTTAGCGTGCATTCAGACTGTCCATCACAAGAATTGCGAACCTGGGGAATATGAACAGAAGGATGGCTAAAAGGATTGTAAGTATAGGAACGATGGAAACTATCGATGACCTTTAAACCAAACGGCGCAGGCGATAAGTCGCTACCTGCCATGATTGGATTCGCATAATCTTGAATCCAAGGTGAGTAGGGGGTACATCTTGGATCGTTTCGTGGATTATCTTCTTGACTACAGTAACAAGCAGGTTTGAAACCGTTATATCCTTCCATTACAAACGCATTGAGAAGTGGCTGGAGGAGTTGCTGTGTCTTGATGCGTTCTTTCTTCAGAAAGTTACTGCTTGCCTCAACATTGGCATTTGGCAATATTAGGCAAATAAAGTTATAAACTAACTTGCCAATTTGTTGATGAACTTCTTCCTCTAATGCTCTCGGTTTAAGATCGAAATCCGCTACATAAGCAGGTGCTTCACCGGAAGCGAATTGCATATGAGTTGCCCCATCGATTGCAACAACAGGGAAGTTTTCTATATTAATTAGTTTGGATGCATTCAGTTGTTGATACCAAAACCCTGTTGCAATACGTGTAATTCGCGCCAGTCCATCTAAAGTGCCACCTATAGTTAGGGTCGGGACGATATACTGAATAACATTTTGTCCCGCCTCATTTAATTTAGAAACATATCCCTTCTCTAAAAAAGAACCCATCAAGATTTGCCCTTTGCCACGTTCGGGAAAACTATTGAGGTATTTTTGAATGGCAATCCCGCCTACAGAATGAGCAACAAAGAAGATATTATCCGTTTCTGGCATACCTTCTTTTTGCATTTCCTTGATGGACTGATCGATCACCAATCCTATTTCACGCGGAACTGGAGAATTGCCAATAAATTTAGGAATACTCACCCAAATACTTAAATCTGGGGCTGCATTTTGAATTGACTGTGCGACTGGACAATATTGCTCAACCGAGATATCTTCACCTTGAATAAAGATGATAGCGACCTCAGTTCCTCCTTCGTGAATCGGTTTGAGGACTATTGGCGTTCCAAGCCAATTGTAGGCATAGGTTAATTGAATGAGAATAACACACAGTAATAAAAAGCCTGTTATTCCAACCCCGACCCAGAGTAGGTGGATGATTGAATCTGCAACTGATCCGTTTAAATTAATAGCTGCGATCACAAGACAAGTCAAAACCAATGACAAAAAGATGCTAAAACTCTTACCTAACCATAAGAAATTTTTGTAAGGCATTGTTGTTAATCTATGGTGTATTGTTACTGCGCCACTTGTGTCGCTTCTTTAGTTAAAGCAGTTCTAAGTTGTTGAATAAAAATAAGACTCAAAACAAACAAGATGGGACCCGTTACTCCACCAGGGAAGTAATGATGTAAGAAAATCCAAGTGCAAATGTGGAATGCTCCATTCAATAACTCAATAATTGCCCAACTCCACATCAAGTAACAGCCCCATTGGCTTTGTTTTTCAGCACTAGGAAATGAGCCTAACATTAACGCAATGATGAGATAATTGAGAATTGCAAACAAATCTGCACTAATCTCAAAAATGGGAATCCAGGGAAAATGTTGATGCAATGCCTCGCTCATAGTTCCAAAGTAACTGTAAAGCTCGGTGTACGTTTCTTCTATACTGTGAACAACTTGGACAAGTCCCAAAATCCAGTAGCTATGAGCGATTTTTGCAGGTTGAGCATTAAGCATTTACAGTTTATCTATTGGCTATTATTAACAATATGCAATGCAAACGTATGGAAATATGACGGTTTCGCATTCAAATTAAGGAAGGAAATAAGCCATATTTTCCTCTTTATTGGAACTTCCCACTGTTGCTGGTTTTAAAGCCTGTCAGAATAATTGTTAGAGATTGTAAAAAAATAACTAATCAATTGCACCTTGACAGACTAATAAAAACTTCACCACAAAAGGTTAAATAAATATATCTGGACTATCATGCCAAGGTTAAGGAAGATAACAGCCGTAAAATGCCACCATTGATTAAACGTAGATTCAGCTAATAGTCCTTCAATCATCCCACCCAACATAAAGAGAAAGGGGGCTGATACTGCCAAAAGTTTAGGTTGCTGAACTGTTTCTAAGACGGGAGCAAAAAGATGAAAATATGCAACAAAATTTACAAGTGCATTGATGATAAACACCACAAGAATTGTAATGGCTAGAGGAAAGACAGGTTGCTTGTTGAGTGTAAAGGTAGCTTTAGGATTTTGAGGACCAAGAAAAGCAATTATCCCACTGACAATGGCAAAAGTTAGGGTTATTTTGTTAATCCCAAATACTCCCAGGGAAAAA
Organism: Nostoc sp. ATCC 53789; assembly: GCF_009873495.1. Lineage (GTDB taxonomy): Bacteria > Cyanobacteriota > Cyanobacteriia > Cyanobacteriales > Nostocaceae > Nostoc > Nostoc muscorum_A. Next base: position 2,741 of record NZ_CP046710.1, read on the forward strand.
GCTAACAATCCTGCTCCTTGAAGGAAAAATAGTAACTTGTATGCTACTTCACGAAGCCATTCATTATTACAGTCTTTTATATTCAAGTCTGAATCGAGCGGATTTTGGAAATACACCACCTGCCAACCTTCATATTCGTGCATCATAATGCCTGTTAAGCCACCAAATGTTAGAATAAGCGGGCTAATTAAGACTAAAAATACTTGCACATCTGTTCCAAGGAGCAGTTTCAATGCACTTGAATGCTGAAAAATTAAGAAGGATAGGATAAAAGCAGGGATGAACGGAAGCCAGTGAACTAACTCCACAAGATTTAGTATCCAAGACCGTGCATACTTAGCTAGACCGTTCTCTACAAGATATGTTTTTGGTTCTGGTTTTTGCCATTCCCATCCAGGCTCAGGATAATAGCCTAGACTTGGGTTAGATTCTTCTTTGTGCTTCTTATTCACATTTGTCTTGATTTCCATTTTGCTACTGCCTTCTTTTAAAAGAAAACTCACTTGCTGACTTCATTTAATAAACGACTCGCAAAATCAATTTCTGAATTTTTTGATTTGAGGTCGTTTTTACCTAACTCAATACATCTATAGAACCCATTTGGGATCTATTTTCGGCATCATCGCGCCAACATAGTAAACCAAATGTTTTTAACATTTATGCAATTTAAAGATAAAATTTTTTGAATGTCAGCCCCATCAACTCTTAACAAGCCAGTTTAAATCTAGCAAGTTGCTATATAACTCAGTATTTTTACTGAAAAATTACTTTTATACCCGTAATTTCTCACAAGTTAGAAGAAAACATTCATCTCAATACTTCTCGGTGTGCTTGGGTGCGATATCTTCTCTTCATGAGAAAAACAAGTGCATCGCTTAAAAAAGGCAAAACTATAAAACTATAGTCAAGGAGATTCCAAGTGAAAGACGGAGTATTTTTTCATCATCAAGAGGATGTTTACGATTGGGAGGGGAAACCACTCAATCCAGAGATTCGTAGTGCGATCACTGTAAATAATATTGTGAGAGTTTCGGTAAACCATAGTTCTGGTTATTCCGAGGGGATTTACGTGCAAATCACCACAGTGGACGGTTCGGATTTGGTCGGAATTGTCCAAGATACTTACCGCCAATTTTTTGAAGGGGAAACAATATACGTTGAAAATGGCGAGTCAATCTGCTTCTCGCGTGCCTCCATAATAGAAGTGCCTTTAAATTGGGATGGGAATGAGAATCTATTTGATGCCGTCAACTCCTGACTTCACGTTCACCAAACACCACACCGCCAGCACTAATCACCCGGAATTGCCAGCAATGGGCAGAGCGTATAAAACACCACCAAACAAGGATAAAAAGCTAAATTTACAAAATTAGCTTTTTAGTTAAAGCTAAAAAGCTAAATTAATTAATTGACAAAATAATTAAATGAGCTTAAGTTAATTGGCTAATTTAATAAATTAATCAAAATAGAGATGCTGACAATTACCGTAAGCTCGTTGAGTGGCGGTCAGGGCAAGACGACAACTTCCCTGTTCCTTGGTCGGCTGCTATCACGCCAGGGGTTCACCACCTTGATGCTCGACTCCGACCCCCAACATAATCTGACTACCTATCTGGGGTTCGAGTTGTCACCCAACCAACCAACCCTATTAGAGTTTCTGAAAAAAACAGTCGCACCAGAAGACTGCATCTACCCGACTCAAGACAACGACAATTTATTTCTTATCCCCGCCGATGACCAACTCGATACCGTACAAGATTATTTATCTAACAGTGGAGTAGGTGCAACCTTACTCAAGCGACGATTGGAAGTCATCAGCCAAATTTTCCAAGTTTGCATTATCGATGCCCCACCCCAGCGATCGCAAATTTGTTTAACAGTGATTGGCGCAGCAGATTTTTTAATCATCCCCGCAGAAGCATCGGTCAAAGGTTACGGTTCGCTCGTGCGGACGCTCGACTTACTAAGCGGCTTGCGAGATGTCGGAGCGACGAATGCTGAAATCTTAGGTGTATTACCCTTCCGCGATCGCTGGTTTGGTAATACCCAAGCGCAAGAAAGTCGGGCGGCGGTAGATGGAATGCGAGATGAAGTAGGCGAAAAGTTAGTTTTACCCTCAATCCGCGAATCAGAACGCTATAAACAAGCCATCAATAAACGTACAACCCTCTCGCAGTTGGGTTACACCGATCTGGAATATCCATTTGAAATCTTAATCGATAAAATCCGCACGGATATCGGGAGCAAATAAAAATGTCAGATAACGTACTCAACCAACTACGCAACAAACGCAATCGCCCAACAGTTACACCACGTCAGGATGCGCTTCTGACTCAAGAACAGCCCCAAGCTCAAGCACAAGAGCAAAACTCATTGCCACAACCCACCCCAGTTACAGAACTTGCCAACTCAACTGCTGCTACATCTGACACACTTGCAGAACTCAAAGCCGAACTCGAAAAATACCCCCAAACTCGGCGACATTCGGCAATCGTTCTAGAAAAAGACCTCGACCAGGAATTGACACGGTTTTGTAAAGAATTAGGTATCACAGTTGAGGTATTTTTAGAAGCTGCCTGGACTGTTGCTAGTGCCGATAACGCACTTACAGAAAAAATTACTACGGAAGCCAAGCGCCGCTACGACCAACGCAAGCGGGTTGGGCATATTAAACGGTTAATCACAATGTTGACCAACCCTTCAAAGTAAATAATGAGCCTCAATACCCAAAAAGAAGATTTCAGTTACGCTTATGTGTATGCCGTCACTGCAACTGCTGGCTACTCCTTGCAAGCAGCCACACGTAGGTTAGATGATAGCGGCATCGACGCTACAATTACCGTACCAGGAAAACTCAACTCCAAGCGTCTGCCGAGATTTGACGTACAAATTAAATCTACATCCCAAGATGTTAAGAGAGAAACATCCATCAAATACCGACTCAGCGTCAAAAACTATGATGAACTCCGGGAAGACGACCCCTTCGTGCCACAACTATTAATAGTTGTTTTAGTGCCAGAAGAAGTTAGTGATTGGTTATCCCAAACCGAAGAATCTCTATGCCTCAAACGCTGCGGTTACTGGCTATCGTTGCGCGGACAACCAGGGATTGATAACAAGACGAACATCACTGTGGAAATTAAGCGCCAAAATATATTTAGCCCCGACGCACTCAAAACCATAATGTCACGCATCGCCGTTGGAGAATCCCTATGACAGCTATTTTCCCGGATGTGGAAAAATTCAAATGTATCGACCCCCGACAAGTAGAAGCTTACTTAGTTGGGCATGGTTGGCAGCAACAGCAGCGTCAAGGTGATAAAGCTGCCATTTGGACTCTAGACGGTTTTGAAATTTTACTTCCCCTCAAAGGAGAAATTATCGACTTTTCTCGTCGCATGGCGGAAGTCGTTGAAACTCTGGCCTTGGCAGAAACCAAATCGCAACAGTCAATTTTGGGTGACTTAATTACAAATGCACCCAACACCACCATTCAAGCAGTCGTCACGCACATCGCCACACCCAATGCAGATCACCTCAGTGGCGACATCACCATGCTGGGCATTGTGGTTGATAAACTGCGTCCCATCCACACTGAACTAGCTGACCGTGACTACATCCTGGCACTTAAGGCTTATCAAGAACGCCTGCCAGTTTACTGCACAGGTGACTTAATCAAGTCTAACGGTATATTCGTTCTGAAAAATCCCCATAAATTTCGCCTGGATGACACTGAATAATTTTCCTACACCGTGATATTCCTTGGCTCAATATTCCAGATTACGAATGATTGCGATAGAGACACAAAGCGCCTTCTGGCGCAAATGGGTGTAGAGAAAAGCGATTCTCGCACCCAGTAGCGGCTGAAAGTTGTGTAAAAAGCCACTTTTGAGAGAGGATTGATTCACTAGCACCAACCTGATAGCCCGTGAACCACGCGATCGCATCCAATTTTAATCCAGAGTCGCTGGCGTTAACCGAACCAGTTCCGCTAACTATGCACCCGGCTGAAGTTTACCTTAACAGTCTAGGGGAGGGTTCAAGGCGGACGATGCGGGAAGCACTCAACGCGATCGCTCGACTTTTGACTAACGACACAAGTGATGCAAGTACTTTGGATTGGTCAAAGTTGCGTTACCAGCACACTGCTGCGGTTAGGTCGGTGCTGATGGAAAAATACAGCCCGGCGATGGCGAATAAAATGCTATGTGCATTACGGCGGACGCTCAAGGAAGCATGGCGGTTGGGGTTAATGTCCACGGATGAGTATGGACGAGCAGCTGATATTGAGTCCGTGCGGGGCAAGAGTTTGTTGAAAGGGCGCGAAATTGATCCTGAAGAAATTTCGGCGCTGTGGTCAGATTGTATTCAAGATGACTCAACATTGGGGAGGAGGGATGCGGCACTGCTGGCAGTTTTGACGGTAGGGTTGCGTCGCAGTGAAGTAACTTATCTTGATTTGAGCGATTTTAAGCTGCGTAGTCGCTCATTAACAATACGTGAAGCGAAGGGGCGGAAGGAACGAATTGTCTACTTACCTGAAGCTGGTGTGCAAGCTGTTACTGATTGGTTGTTGATTCGGGGTAAAGCACCAGGGCCGCTTTTTTATCCTTTAAATAAGGCGAAGAAAATTATACCGAGACGGATGAGTGAGCAGGGTGTGCTACGAGCATTGCAGCGACGGGGGGGAAAAGCCGAGGTGGACGCTTTTACACCTCATGATTTTAGAAGAACTTTTATTGGTAATTTATTAGATGCTGGTGCAGATATCGTCACTATAGCGAAACTTGCAGGTCATGCGTCGCCAAGTACTACAAGTAAGTATGATAGGCGGGGGGAAGCGGCGAAGAAACGGGCGATTGATTTATTGAATGTGCCTTACAAAAGACGTTAGATACCAAGGTTGTGTTGCAAAAACTAGGTTACTAATGTTGAGTAATATTTTGCCAACGGTATCTTCGCTAGATCCACCCCAAGATATGTTTTCTACAAATATTTTACACCTTGTGAGCTTTTTTACAATAGCTCCTGCCTTTGAAAACATCCTCTTAGATGAAGTCTAAGTCTGAGTGTTGACTCATTATCTCGGAGATTTCTTCGCTCTCTGAAACTTCTTGGTGAAAAATTTCTTTGAGGAAGTGATAGTAAGCTTTGTAAACGCGACTTGAACCGTCAGCGTTATTAATGATAAAGAACGGTGCTACCTCTACCTTGTGCTTTAATGCCAGGACGAATCCTTCACTATATTGCTCGCGTTCATCAGCAGCAATGATTTTATCTATGCGCTCTAACAATCCTAGCTTTTCAAGATGTTCAAGTACATTCGCAGACCTGTGGCACGGATTACCGTCTAGCTTGATCTTTTTAACTAGTGTTATATTCATTGCTTTATCACGCACTAATGATTAGTGGAAACCGTTTTGTGACATATTATTGTTCCCGTGGAAACCGCATTCTTTTTCAGATGCATCTTCCCACCACCAGCGTCCCTGTCGCTCATGCTGATTTGGTAAAATCGCTCTAGTGCAAGGTTCACAGCCAATGCTAATAAAACCTTTGGTATGTAACTGATTATATGGTACGTTATAGGATTGAATATACTGCCACACCTGAACAGAACTCCAGTTAGCTAGAGGGTTAAACTTGATTAAAGTACGATCACCAATCGAGAAAGCGGTGTCTATCTGGATAACTGGGATATTGGCACGGGTAGAAGGATTCTGATCATGGCGTTGACCCGTGATCCAGGCATTAAGAGTACTAAGTTGACGGCGTAGTGGACGTACTTTTCGGATACCACAACATTCTTTATGATTATCCTCATAAAAACTAAAAAGTCCCTTTTCTCTAACTAGCGACTCAACCTCTGTGGGTTCTGGAAAAACTACATCTAGTTTAATACAATAATGTTTTCTAACTTTGTCTAAAAACTGGTAAGTCTCAGGATGCAGACGACCTGTATCGATAGAGAAAACTTGAAAGTTTTTTCCAATCCTGGATGCCATGTCAATGAGGACAATATCCTCTGCACCACTAAAAGATATAGCAATGTTGTCAAACTGCTCTAAAGCAAATTTCAGGATATCTTGTGGGCTTTTTGCTCGATACTCTAATTCTAGGTTGTTAATATCGAGTTCTGTTATGCAAGATGCCTTAAGTTCGCTCATAAAAATCTCCCTGTTGATTCAGAATTTGTAAGACTATTGAGACTTTCGGATTTAGCTATTTCAGACAGTGGTTTGGGTTTTTTACAAAGGTTTCACACAGTGAAAGCTCACGTCCAGTTAGAGATAAATTCACTGATGGCATCAAATCCAACGCGATTACAAAAGTCTCCAAAACTTTCTCCAGAACGGTGTGATTGTTGGAAGTACACAAAAATAGGCTCTAACTGCGTTTCTAAATTATTAACGTGCAGCCTTTCTATGTAAGGTTGCGCGAGTCTAGTTTGATTCGGCGAACCGCCCAGCCAAAGTTGGTAAGATTCTGGAGCGCTACCTACAAAACCCAGTTCGGCCATGTAAGGTCTAGCACAACCATTGGGACAACCAGTCATCCTGATCACAAAATGCTCGTTCTCCAAACCGACTTTTTTTAAGAGGTCTTGAATACGCTGGATGATGCTAGGAATTACCCTTTCTGACTCAGTAATTGCCAAGCTACAAGTAGGGAAGGCTGGGCAAGCCATCGCATACCTTACAAGAGGGTTAATGGCATCAGGATCGGCTTGGACACCGCAACAAGTGAGAATGTCTGCAATTGCCTGTTTGTTATGGGGTTGAATGTCGTAGAAAATTACGTTTTGGTTTGCTGTTACTCGCATGGGTAAGTTAAATTGCTGCACAATTTTCCGCAAAGCGGTTTTGAGTTGAAAGGTAACTTCATCTTTGACGCGACCGTTGTCGATGGAAATGCCCAAGAACAGCTTGCTATCACCTTGTTCATGCCAACCAAGAAAGTCTTGATATTTAAACTCTGGCAGTGGTTTGAATGGAGCGACTGGTTTACCAAAATATTTCTCGACCATCGACCGGAATTTATCAACACCCCAATCGTGGATTAAATATTTTAAGCGAGCATGACGGCGGTCAGTGCGATCGCCATAATCTCGCTGAGTAGCAACAATTGCCTTGACTAAATCGTAAACGTCCTCTTTCGGCACATAGCAAATCGGATCGGCCAGTCTGGCAAAAGTTTCTTCTTTATTGTGTGTCCGCCCTAAACCACCACCAGCAAAAACATTAAATCCCTCTAGTTCTCCCTCCCGATTGGTAAGTACTACTAAAGAAAGGTCTTGCGTATACAAATCAATAGAGTTATCTCCTGGAACCGTGACAGAACACTTGAACTTACGCGGTAAATAGTGAGTGCCATAAATTGGTTCATCGCTGTTATAAAAAATTTCCCCAGTGCCATTATGCTGCCGTGCCAACTTTACTTCTGGGCTTTCTTCCGCACTAATTACCTTTTCCCCATCTAGCCAAATCTCGTAATAAGCGCCTGTTTGCGGTGTCAAAAGGTCTGCAATATTATTGGCGTATTCCCAAGCATACTGATATTCTGGCTTGTTTTTGAAGGGAGCCGTAGGTGCCATGACGTTGCGGTTGAGGTCACCACAAGCTCCCAAGGTTGAACCCATACTTTTGACAATGGCGGCAATTGTTACCTTGAGATTCTTTTTTAAAATCCCATGCAGTTGAAAGCCTTGTCTCGTAGTTGCTCGTAACGTATGGTTGCCATATCTATCAGCGAGCTGATCTAAAGTTAGATATAGTTGCGGTGGTATAAACCCCCCTGGACTCCTTGTCCGCAGCATGAACTGATAATCTTTCTCCTGACCCTTAATTCGATTGTCCCGATTGTCTTGCTGATATGAGCCGTGGAACTTCAGTATTTGCACCGCTTCTTCGCTAAAGTGATTCGTGTCCTGAAGTAACTCACTTGCCACAGGTTCCCGCAAAAAATTGCTGCGTTCCTTCATACCCTCTACTTTGGAAGGCTTGCGGTTTTTGTTCAGGGGAGGGTCAGATTGCTCTATTGGTTTGATGATGTCAGCCATGAAACTCTTTTTGTAGATTAATAATTTATGAGATTTATTCGTACTCTCCGACCCCGTAGCAGTAAAACATTTACTACCCAATCTCTGAGCTATAACTTGAGATTTTAATCGGCTGTGGACGAGTTAACTCACTGGGACTAGTAGGATTTCTTCAAACTTTGTAGAGCAGCTAACCTTTGGCTACGCTCATATGTTTAACCAAAATCTCTGCAACCTCTGGGCGGGAAAACTCTGGAGGTGGGGTCTTTCCATTCCTGAGTATCTCGCGTACCTTAGTGCCTGATAGATGTATTCGTTCTTCAGGATTGCTGGGGCTGGTTTTGGCAGTTGCCATTGATTGGGTACGAGTGCAGTAAAAGGCGTGTTCAAAGTTCAAAGGGGTAATTCTCAACTCCTGTGATGTGAACTTACTAAAGATGTACTGTGCGTCATAAGTGCCGTAGTAAGATCCCACCCCTGCATGATCTCGTCCGACAATAAAGTGGGTGCAGCCGTAATTTTGACGAGCGATCGCGTGCATAATAGCTTCTCGTGGACCGGCATAGCGCATTGCTGCTGGAAATACACCTAAAAGTACGCGGTTTTGGGGATAATATTTGCTGATTAGAACTTCGTAGCATTCCATCCTTACACTCGCTGGAATGTCATCAGATTTTGTTATGCCCACTAATGGGTTAATGAATAGACCATCGACAACTTCCAAGGCAATTTTAGTAATGTACTCGTGAGCGCGGTGAATAGGGTTACGAGTCTGAAAAGCTGCAATAGTCTTCCATTGGTGCTTTTGAAATTCAGATCTACTAGTGTTTGGAGTCAGACGGTAGTCTAAAAATTCCTTGTGGGGAATTAAGTTGATTAATTTAATTGGACCACCTAAATAAACTTCTCCTTCTGCACGTAAAGCCTTTATTCCAGGATGTGCATCTTCAGTAGTGAGATAAATTTTCTCAGCTTCAAAATCTTGGTTAGGCTTGAACTTGCTTGTTATAAACATTACTGCCAGGATCTCCCCATTAGGGTGAGCTAAGGCAATTTCAGTATCTAGTTTGTAATTATCAGCAACCAATTCAGGAATCTGTAGAGTTACAGGAATACTCCAAGCAAAACCACTGCTTAAGCGCATATCCTTGATGATAGTGTAATAGTCTTGTTCGCCAACAAAACCATCAAGGGGGCTATATACTCCTGTGACGATACACTCAAGGTCTGCAAGGTTGCGCTGCGAAAGAATTAGGCGTGGCAAAGTATGAGCATTTTCTAGAGCGATTTCACGCTCTTTACTAGGTAAGTAACAGTCAACAAGCTTGCCTCCGTGAGGCTCAATCAAAGTTTTGTTCATCATCTTAATTAAAGGACTCACAAATGAAATCTAATTGAGCAAAGATAACTGAGAGAATATTGAAGTAATTGACTGGTAATTTTATATCTGAAAGTCCAACTCCCTAATGACCTTCTGAGTCATCAGATCCTTAGAACCTCCACCTGAGTTGCTTACTTGATCTAAATATGAAGTATCTAGAGCAGGCTGATTCATGGTGAAATCTTGTGTAGTCAGTTGTGGCAATTTTTTTTCCATGCCATTTGTTCTTGAGGACTGACAAACTACTTCTGCTGATACACTAGGTGATTTACTACGCCTAGTAACCACACGCCCAGGTATCCCAACAACAGTACAATTGTCAGGAACAGAGTGTAATAACACCGAATTTGCACCAATGCGAGTATTATGACCAATATTGATGTTACCTAAAATCTTTGCACCAGCTCCAATCATGACATTGTTACCAAGGGTGGGGTGACGTTTTCCCGTCTCTTTACCAGTACCACCCAAAGTAGCGCCCTGATAGATTGTGGCTCCGTCACCGATAATAGTTGTCTCACCAATTACCACACCCATCCCATGATCGATAAAGATACCCATACCTAGTTTTGCTCCTGGATGAATATCAACTCCGGTTAGCCAACGTGCAATGTAGGCGAGAAACCGAGACGCAAAAAAAAACCGTGGCAATATAAAATGTGGGCAACTCGATAAGTTGCTAATGCCTGTATACCTGGGTAGCAAATCAACACTTCTAGCCAAGTGCGAGCTGCTGGATCTTTTTCAAAAGCAGCTTGCACGTCTGCTCGAATACAATTGACTAGACTCACTAGAGTTGTCCATATTGCAAGTTTTTCTACGGTATGTTTGAAAAACTTTTTCAGCAGTTTAACAAAACAATTCATTCTAAACTTCCCTTAGTAAATACTAACGAAGTGGATTACAAGAATTACTGCATATAATTGCACATATATATGCCATAAAAGTATAGAGTATTGATTTAATAGAGTGTAATGCAATGTCCTTGATTGCAATTTTATACAAATTGTCAAAACCGTCCGAGACAACAATTTTAAGCCTTGCTATATCTCTGCTTTCTTGAAACAACAGTGTCGGGATCTCGGCTCAATGCCTTATGCAATTACGAGAGGCAAAATTCTCAATACTTGTCGGTTAAGGGGAAAAGGGAAAGAACAAACCTTTAACCTTTACCCAAAACCCAATTCCGAGTTAAAAATGCTTAACCGAGCAGTATTGGCAAAATTCTAACCTAGAAAGTGCTGAGATACGAATTCACCTACAGCAATACCTGTTGTAAGACCATCTTCGGCAGCAGACCGGAAATGAACCCCACCATAAATACGACTATTACTACTTTCTTCTGCTGCCTGCATAAAACCCAGGTATGAACGGGAAATACCTGGTAACTCTTGTGAAGTAGTGGTAAAACTAATGTTGTTACCGAAAAATTCATCCAGAATTTTGCCTGCTGCGCCTCCAAATACAGAATGTGCTGCTAAGTAATCAGGATGGGATGGAGTGTTTAACAGTGGTTCCCAGTCCAAATCGGCATCAGTATTCGCATTTCCATCAATGTCAGCTTCTTGGATTGCTGTAATTGGTCGCCATCTATTGAATGCATATTTAGCATCATAGGCAGCAATTCCCGCATCAGCTATGCCAATGTTCAGTAGAGCAAACAGTCGGGCGTTCTCTTCTAGTGTGTTACTTTGCTGCAAAGCAACTGTTTCTGCAATTCTGTTCCACTGACCAGGTGTTGTAAAAGTGTCTGGGCGACCAAAAGACCAAAATTGAGCAATTTCTGTTTGTTCTGGAGTGCGGATAGTACTGTTTTTTTCACCTAAAATTCTAACTTCGTTAAACTCTTGTGTGTATTCAGCACTGTTAAGGTCAGGAAAACCATCCGGACGAAACGTTGACCCATTTGGTATAGCAAACGGAGTAACTAAGCCCCAATTCGGGAATGCAGCAGGGGCGAAATTAGGAGGAGTGGGTCGCCACACGCCTACAGTCGGTTCTAGGCTATAAGGTGGTTCATTTGCCTTATCTGAACCGTCATTACTTCGCAAAGCGATGATTTGATCGGCAACACGTTTACCTAATTCAATTCCAGCATCCTTAGCTGTACCATTAGGGATTTCTACTAAAGATCTAAACCGCTGTTCGTCTAATACAACCTTCTGTGTTGGATACAGATTTAATAACGTTTCATAAGCCGATTCGACTACCGCAGCTTCAGGTGAAGCAGATATAATTTCAGATGGATTTATATTAACAAAATAGGGTTCGTGAGTTTGATAGATGGCGTTAGTAGCATCATAAATAGCTGCATGAACTATCGCCAAGTTGCGTGAAGCTATTAAAGTTGGTGTTGCAGTATTTTGTATAATGTTTAATGCTACTGCATTCCAATCAATAACTGCATCGCTTCCGTCTGTAGAAAAGAAGTTGATAGCTTGGTTGTTGCTTTCGTTGCCCTCAGTAATAGTGTTGTTTGGATCAACTTCAGCAATTAAATAATAAGCTCCTGGTGCTACAACAGAAGGTGTTCTAATTTCGGGATCTGCAAACTTAACAGTGAATGTCTTAGATTGACCAGGTGCTAGATTAATATTGGCATAGTTCAGGCTACCTAGAAGCTCATCCTTACCTGCTAAATTACCCTGATTAAGAGGTAAGTTAAGCAGTGAATCTGTTGAGGCATAGAGATTGATGTCTAAGGGGCCTTTGAATATCTTATTGCCTTGATTAGTAACAAAAACCTTTATTTCCCCTGCTTCCTCAGGAAAGATAGTGGGTGTCTCAACGTTTCTAATCTCGATTTGAAGATCTGGTAATTTTGATCTATTTGAGGATTTTGTGGGATTCATAGCTTTACTGATGGTTCGTAGATATACTTAAACCTTCACAAAAAATTTACTACTTAAATGTCCCACCTTGACGTAGATGAGGCATCCCTTACTACTAAATGGGGTGTGAATACTGCCAGCTGGATTGCGAAGCCATGTCCCCTTGGGATAGAGCCCAAATTCATCCTCAAATACACCCTCTAGCACAAAGATTTCTTCACCACCAGAATGTGTATGGCAGTTAAATCGAGTTCCTGCTTCCCATTTCACCAGCGCAACTTGCTCTGTCTTGTAAGTATGGAGAGGCATCACTTGTAGTCCCTGCACCAAACCAGGTTGCCAAACTGCTGTATTTGTATTGATAACAACATAGTCCTGATCATCTGCGTCCATTTGCCACAGCTTGACGAAAATATCACAACCAGCTTTGCTATGGGGGATATGTTTAGAACCTACCGGGTTACGGACATAACTACCCGAACCGTAATCACCATGCTCGTCAGAGAACACACCGTCTAGAACTAAGAATTCCTCACCACCGCCATGTACATGGGGTGTGAAATAGCTTCCAGGTGTATAACGGACAATACTGGTTACTCGTGCCACTTCATCCCCATCACGCTCCAGCATACGCCGCTGTACTCCTGGTGAAGGTGAGTCTACCCAAGTAATTTCCTCGGTATAAACTAAAGCACGCTGACTTAAGTCTGAATTGATCTTCATAAATTTCTTTTGCAGACGTTAGGCTTTAGCACTGGGACGACTGGAAGTTTCCATATACCAGCGTTTCATATTCAAGCACTCTTCAGGAATGGGGATATTAACAAAAATTGCAAAATCCATAGCGCAAAGAGCAGTAATATCCGCAATGGAGAAAACATCCCCAGCAATGAACTTTCTATCCCGTAGTACTTGGTCTAGTAGCCAGATAGTTGCAATTGCTCTTTCGTGGTTTTTCTTACCCCAGTCTACATTCTGATAAGTCTCTAGCTCACCCAAGCCCAAAGTAGCATGATGAAAGTAGGCTCCAACAGTATCCATCAGCCCATACTCAACGCGACGCGACCACATCTCAATTTCTGCTTTTTCTTGAGGGGTTTTACCCATCAGATATGGTTCGGGGTGTATTTCCTCAAAGTAGCGAGAAATGGCAACAGTTTCACTAATGTAACTTCCATTATCTAGTTCCAAAACTGGAACTCCAGCAATGGGGTTTTTGGCTTTAAATGCTTCACTTCTGTGTTCACCAGATGGAACATCAACTTGCACAAAAAAAACATTCCTAATGTTCTTTTCAGCTAAGAATATCCGCACTCGGCGCGGATTGGGAAAATCTTTAAATTCGTAAATTTTCATCAAAAACCTTTAACCTAACTAGTCGGTAGTAAAAGCACCGTCAATTCTGCAAACTGGGTTTAGGCAACTGCGTAGAATTGGTTGATATCTTGTAAGTGGTAATTGACAAGCTTGCTTGAACACTGGTAAAAAATAGAATTGTCTCTGCAACTTCCTGAAAAATAAAAATGGTTATATTCATAACCACTTTCAGGTAAATGGAGATATCTATTAGTACGACAGTTTATCTACTACTTAATTTTATTCTACCATCTAGTAGATAGTTGTCAAGACATTCACTATATCCCTGACCATCAGTGAGAAGTTAAGACAAAGTGCCTTTTGTCAGTGAGTTAAAAGGAGTTCAGTCGGGATATGGGCAAATGCGATTTCTTGTGAAGAAACCCAATATCTGGGTGGATTACAGGTTTCAGTAGAGTAACTCCACCAAGGGTTGAGTTCGCACTTTAATCCTTTGCTGATAATAAAATACATATTTTGTTGTTTTTTATAGAAAAATTTATTACATTAAATACTAAAGATAGATAGGAAAAGTGTAGTATTGTATGTTACATGTCTGTGCCTCAAAGCCTGATTAAAAATTGTGTTTCTGACCTTATTTTTCAGCAATATTTTAAGTACTATTACTTATTTAGAAATGGTGTTTGACCTTAAATTGGCATGAATGGTCAATAGCTAGGATGTTGAACAGTTAAAATTCTTCCCCTGCCTTAGGACAGAACTTTGGTCAGTCAATCAACTGTTTTTTGTTTATTACACTAAAATTGAGCGAATCAAGAATAACAATGAAAGAAATTTTAATGGAAGAGACTAATACATATGAACAAATAATGACTGTAGCTAAGGAGTTAATACAGAACTATGGTTACAATGGCTTCAGTTATGCAGACATCGCTGCGCGTGTTGGTATTCGCAAAGCAACAATTCACTATCATTTTCCAAATAAGAGCTATCTTGCAAAGAGTACCGTAGCTCGCTACCGTGAGAACTTCCGCCAAAAGTTAAGGCATATTGAGCGACAAACTAATGACCCTTATCATCAAATTGAGATGTATGTACAAATGTATCATAATGTTCTTGAAGAAAGTAACAACATTTGCATGTGTGGTATGTTAGCAGCAGAATTTACTACGTTGCCTAAAGATGTTAGCCAGGAGGTACAAGAATTCTTTTTAGAGAATGAAGAATGGTTAGCAAACGTCATTAAATCGCTTAAAAAACTTGAAATAGCAGACATTGACAGGCTGGACAAAAGGTCTGAACAAAACGATGCCTGGCTTTTACTATCAGGACTTGAAGGGGCGATGCTACTGGCTCGGACTCATGAAGGCTTACCACGCTTTTGTTCAATTGTGCAGAGGCTTCTTAAAGCGCTAGGTCTAGCGACCCCCAAACATCGGTAGTTTGACCTGCGTCCGTCAAGAAATTAATGTGCTTTTACCCCTTAAATTACCCTGCTATAAGTGATTGTGGAATAACGTATGTAATTCCTCAAAGCACTCTAGATCATTATTGTGAAGTAATTGCTGCCATTAATATTTATCTAGTAGCTAAGATTGAGAGTATCATAGTTACTGTTACTGCTGCTATAACTAGTGGACTCATCCTCCTGAGTAAGAATGCTTCACCTCTGTGAAGCCCTACAGCAGTGGCAGCGAGAATAGTGCGAGTAGGTGCAATCATTGTTGCATGACTACTAGCCGCATTCTGGGCAGCCATTAGCCAATCCAATTGGAGTCCAGACTGAGTACTTACCGCTAAGTGTAATTGGGAGAAAAGAGCGTTACTACCTGTATTAGAACCAGTAACCCACCCGCCTAGAGCAGCTAGCCAAGGCGCTACCCACTTATAGCTATCACCAAGCATTACTGTTGCGATACCTATAGTTTCTGTCATTCTGCTGATTTGCATAATTTGAGAGGCTATAAGAAAACAAGCAATAGCTAATGCTCCTGGTATAAACTGTCGCCAAGCTCGCACTGCCGCAATTCGGAATTCTAATACCCCAATACCTAGTATTTTAATAGTAGCAAAGACTGTAATCAGTAAGCTGAAGCCAGGATTATATAGTAGAGGCAAATGTAGATTGACGATAGGAATTGATAAGACACAGTGGCTCTGAAGCCATACCTTAATGGGTACGATCAGACGGGAGAATAGTAGAAACGCTGTCAGAATTATGTAGGGTGCCATTACTCGACAAAGAGACAGTTCAGAACTGCTGACTTTTCGTCCAGTAAACTCAATATTTAAGTTAATGCCAGAGGTCTTTTTTGATTGACTACCAGTAATAGCATATAATATAACTTTTCCTTGTCGCTGATAAACTTCTATCTGTCCCCAGGCTACTATAACAGACATAGCTATGACACTGGCAAGTAACCCTGCAAGTTCAATACCTGGAATAAAACTGAACACGTACAGACTGGTAGTTAATACACCACCCACAATAACAGCGACTGGCCACCGCCGCTGTAAAGACTTTTTACCACCACTCACTGATAGTGCCACTAGACCATAAAGCATGGGTAGAGGAGCTGTTAATAGAGCTGTGTAAGCTCCCAATTTACCTGGATCTAATTTAGCTAGCTCTGCTCCAAGAGCTGTACCTATCCCTAATCCACCCCAAGGTACAGCCATTTGACCCAAGATGCCTAGTATAGCTGAGTGACCTAAGCCAAATTCAAGTGCAACAAAGATCGGAATCACCAAGATAGTACCTACTCCAAATCCACTAACTGACTCTGCAAAAGGAGCTAACCCCATTACTAACAGTAAAACCTGTAGATCCCTATTAGGAACTAAGCGAGTAATACCCCACCCTAGAATATTCATACCACCTGTAGCTTGCAACAGATGGTAAAGCAGCAAACTAGGAAGCAACAGATAGAAAATCAATAAAGAAGCAGATAACCCCTGCCCTAAAGCAATTAGTAATTGTCTGGGAAGTAAGTGAAAGGGCGGAAAAATAAATGTTAGAACAATAGTAGTCATCAATGTAGCTATTCCAGCCTGTTTGCCATCTCGCTGTAGCACAACTAACGTAAAAATAGAAACTCCTAAGGGCAGGAGAGCCAGGATTATTTTCAAAAGATGCTCCCATTAAAATTGATTAGTGACAAGTTTAATATCTGACTTTTTTCAGCAAGTCTAAACTATCTAAATAGGAAGATTTTCCAAATATAACCAATTTTTAGTAATTCATATTTAATGACAATAAATGACGAAAGAATAGAATATTCGGATAGGTTTAAATATAAATTAAACTATAAATTTATCTTGTTAAAACCGTGTAAAAAAACTCAATTCATAATTTTAAATAATTGATGTGCATAATGTTACGCACATCAATTCCAAATGCCCTAAAAATCTATAGTTGAGTTGAGTCTGATGTATAAAATCTCACTCAATATTGTAGGGTGATACCATCTCAAATTCTATTGACAAACGCAGCACATATTAAATTTTAGAGACGGAGATTGTTTCCTGTAATTTAGGTACAGATGCTCTGTAAACATTACTCCAGAATGTGTCCCAATTATGTTTAGCTTTCTGGTAACCAGCAGCTAGATCACTCACGCAAGAAGGATCAGCATCTGCTACTTCATTAATCGCCTCCCTGACTAGTTGACGATGAATAACATCAGCATCACCTACATGGAAATTCCAGAATTCCCAATCAATGCTTTTTTTATTATCTTTAATGTAAGGATTCTTAATGAGATTTTTATGCATATTAGCCAGATAAATCTGGCAAAGGCACTCTCCTCCCATACCGCACAAACCAATAGCATACGCTGGTGACTCATTTAGAGTTAGCTGCTTAATCTCATTAAGCAAAGTAACATTTTCCTGATTTATTGAACTTTCAAATACATCCTCACTAATACTAATACTAAGAAGGAAATCATCAAATAGTCTTAGGTGTGTATGCTTGTCATTCCCTTCTCCCAATTCTTCGGCTAAGATTTTTGCTATCAAGCTTTTCATTTTGCCGTAGGGAAGTTTTGAAACTAAAACACCAAGATTGTCAGGGAAGTCTTTAGTAAAATACCGATATTGGAGGCATATGCTCTGTAGAGTCTCCAATGAGGCATTTTGTAAATAATGTAGCTTCTCATCAGCCACATATTCAGTTTCCAATCGAGCATCATCTGCAATCGTCCAGAAATCATCGCGTGTAATCATTAAAATCTCCTAAATACTAAAAAAATGTTTTTTGATTCAGAAATACTGTTACTAGAACAGCAAAGCTTTAGAAGCAAGTTATTTCCTGATAACTAAGCTTTTTATAGTAGCTACTTCTAAAGGTTTTGCAATGAGCATGGAACATCCTCTTCATTACCTCCATACATTTTTAATTCCATTGAGAAAATGCTTACAGACTCAGCCCCATCTAGTAGGTAAATTACCATCTAGTAGGTAGATAAATGAAATGAACAATCGTACAGAGAGTTACGCACTTGCTGGAAGTTTTACTAGATAAACACTCTGTCCATCAATATTTTTCCGTCTCAGAACACTTAGTAGATAGATTACCATCTAGTAGATAGATTACCATCTAGTAGATAGATTACCATCTAGTAGATAGATTACCATCTAGTAGATAGATTTGGGTACATTTGTGCTTTTACCCCTTGGATGACCAAATTGTGAATCATACCCTGACCAAAAATTAACGACATTTCAAGGGTTATAGCCTAAACAGAACATAAAACTTTGCATAAGATTGTGTCCGCGTGTCCTGATTGTGAATCATAATAAAGCCTAGAGTTGTCACAACTAAAAACCGAAAACTTCTCCCGAATAATTCTCTAAAAATGACTAATAGGTACAACTTAGATGACAAAATATGGTTCAAAGTGACTAAGATATGATTCAATTCGCGTCTTCTTGGTGTTTTGAGAAGACTGTTATGAAGTTTGTGAATTCCCTGTATCACATAGGTCACGCCAAGGAGGTGAGGCTCAAATGAACGAATTCGAGTTTGAAGATTGGTGTAGGCAACAGCAACTAGCAACCCACACCATTGATTTGATTGCACTCCTCAGGAAATCCCCACCCTCACGTCGGGTACAAGGACGAACCAAGAACGTTTGTGGCGTGTATCCTAGTTCTAAAATGGGGGTCACAATTCAATTCGAGAGCCATACAGTGGAATTATGGGCGATTTACCTGATGGAACACGACCCCAAAGTTTTAGAGTTCTACGACCAGCCACCACCATTCAAAATCCAGTACAAAAATCAAGCAGGGCGTAATATCGGTCACTATCATACCCCTGACTTTTTTGTATTACGTCATGATGGTGCGTGCTGGGAGGAGTGGAAAACAGTTAAGGAAGTAGAGAAATTAGCACAAAAATATCCTGGGCGTTATCAAAAAACAGCATCCGGTCATTGGCGTTGCCCACCAGGAGAAGCCCACGCATCACAATTTGGTCTAAAATACTGCGTTCGTACTGATGCCGAATTGAATCCCGTTTTTACCCAGAACTTAATGTTTTTGTCGGATTACCTAGGATTTAAATCAAATTTGACAACAAATGTACACTCGATAGTTCTGGCTTACCTGGAAGCAAATCCAGGAATAACGATTGCGGCATTGCTACAAGAATTAAATGATGTATGTGCCAATGACATATACATCATGATTGCAACTGAGCTTCTGTACGTGGATTTGTTTGCTGTCCCCTTAGTTGAACATTGGCGGACACGATTATGGGTAAGTCAACAAACTCATGACGCTTATACACACGTATCTGTTGTAGGAGTGACTACAAAGAACGCTCCCAATAGTCTCACAACACTGCTACCTAACACAGCCCTTGAGTGGGATTCGGCGCTATGGACTTTAGTAAACTATGGCGAGACCACAACCACGCTATTACCAGAGTCAGGCTTCCCAATACAGTTACCCACAGCATTTTTTCTCCAGTTATTCGACAGTGGCACCATTAAAATCCATAACGGAGTTACAGATGCAACTATAAATGAAACAGTACGTACTTTAATGGAGGCCGCTTCTCCTGTTCACTTAAAAGAAGCGAACCGAAAATTTAATATAGTACAGGCATATTTTCAGCGCCATACAGATATCTATCAAGACATCAAAGAGCGTACCTTGCGTAGATGGGTACAACAGTTCCGTGAAGCAGAAGCAAGTTTAGGTTGCGGTTATGTTGGGTTACTACCACGGACACATCAGCAAGGGAATCGTCAACCAAAATCGCCCACAGATTCAAGTGAATTATTAGATAAATTTATTAAAGAGCATTTTGAAACACCAAGACAAGCGACAGGCGCTTCAGTATATCGGGCGTATGTCAGAACCTGTACAGCATTAAATATACAACCCCTTAGTAACCGCACTTTCTACCAGCGTTTAAAAAAGCGCCCAACTCATGAGCAGACATTAAAGCGTCAGGGAGCAAAAGCCGCATACGCAACAGAGCCTTTTGTATGGGAACTAGCTTTAAATACACGTCCTCACGGAAACCGGCCTCTGGAGATAGTCCATATTGACCATACCGAACTCGATATTGAATTACGCTCACTTGCTACAGGTCGGCTACTTGGGCGACCTTGGCTAACATTACTGACCGATGCCTATTCCCGGCGAATCTTGGCAGTTTATCTGACTTTTGATGCACCTTCTTACAGGTCTTGCATGATGGGGCTACGTATTTTAGTCCAGCGCCAAGGTCGTTTTCCCTCAACATTGGTTGTAGATGGTGGCAAAGAATTCCACAGTATATACTTTGACACCTTGCTGGCACGTTACCACTGCACCAAGAAAACAAGACCTGGTGGCAAACCCCGCTTTGGGTCAGTAATTGAACGATTATTTGGGACGACAAATACTGAATTTATCTATAACCTACTAGGTAATACCCAAGCAAGTAAACAGCCCCGCCAACTCACCAAAACTGTTGACCCAAAACAGTTAGCTGTTTGGAATTTGGGAGATTTATATACTTACCTGACCCAGTGGGCTTACTCCATTTACGACTCAAATCATCACGACTCATTAGGTGCCTCTCCAGGCGTTGTTTATAACGAAGGGTTGTCAATTGCAGGAGAACGGTTGCACCGAAGTATTGCTTATAACGAAGAGTTCTTCATGGCAACACGTCCTTCCACCCCTAAAGGTCAAGCGAAAGTTCAGCCGGGATATGGGATTAAAGTCAATTATCTCTACTATTGGAGTGATGCTTTCCGCAATCCAAATGTAGAAAAAACATTAGTACCAGTACGCTACGACCCTTTTGATATGGGAGTTGCTTACGCCTATGTTGATGGGCGTTGGGTGAGATGTATCTCTCAGTATTACAGTACTTTCGTTGGACGCACTGAAAAAGAAGTGTTGTTAGCGGCACAAGAAATTAGGCAATTGAACAAACGTAGCGCCACGGCGACAAATTTGAACGCTAAACATTTAGCTGACTTCATTGCCAATGTCCAAGAACATGAAGCCTTGTTGCTGCAAAGATTGCGTGATTTGGAAAGTAAACGCTTACTAGAGAATTTAACGTCTAGTAATTCTTCAGACTCATCAGTAAACCAAGTAAAGGAAAGGTTGGCTGTATTGGCACAACAGAGTGAAGATGTTGCATCGCAGCACGTATCATCTCGAAACGTTGAACCGTTGGATCTAAGTTCACTGCCAATATTAGCGGAATACAAATAGATGGATTTAAACAGGAACAGGAGCGATGACATCAACTTACTTACTCAATTTAAGGAGTATGCAGTTTTACATCCACAGTTAGCACGGGTAGATATGCTGCTCATGCGTGCGATTCGAGAACCTGCTGGATTTGCTCATGTGTTGGTGTATGGGCCAAGTGGTGTGGGCAAGACGACGATGATACGGCAAATTGCCCGACGTTTAAATGCTCCTCACAGTGAGGATTTAGCAAAGAATTCCTCAAGCTACCGCAACGGTTATGTACCTCAATTACCTCTTTTACTGATAGAGACACGTCCACCTGACAGTGGGGTGTTTAATCGAACTGACTATTACCGGACTGCGCTGAAGCTTTTGAATGAGCCATTCTACGAGCGTCGTAGCATTGTAGACATTGATACATCGGAGGCATGGGAGAAAAAAGGGCGTGGACGTAGTAGCAAAGCTTCCCAGTTTAATGATTCTCCAGAACTGCGCCACGCATTAGAAGAAGCGATGACCAAACGTGGTGTACGTGCGGTTATCCTTGATGAAGCGCAACATTTAATGAAGATTGGGACTGGAAGTAATGCTGGCAAGCTTTTAGACCAGTTGGATTGGATTAAATCCATGACGAATGTTACGGGTGTTTTACACATCCTGATTGGTACTTACGAACTGTTAAATTTCCGCAATTTAAGTGGTCAAGCATCTCGGCGCGGTCTAGATATCCACTTTCCGCGCTATTTGTACCAAAATGAACAAGACCGTTTGGATTTTCAAGCCGCTTTATTGGCTCTTTTGAAGCAAGTACCTCTTGATATTAATATTCCCGAATTAATGCAGCATTGGCTTTACTTCTATGAACATTCTATTGGCTGTCTTGGAGTACTAAAAGACTGGCTCATCCGAACTGTGGCGGCGGCATTAGATGATGGAAATCAAGCTTTAACTTTAAAACAATTACACGAACATACCCTAACGCTAGCGCAGTGCGAACGTATGGCAATAGAAGCAACTGAGGGCGAAGAAAAACTTAGCTATATGGAGAGCCGTCGCGAACACTTATGGCATTTGCTACAAATAGGAATGGGTTCAACGGATGTACCGACTAATGCAGTCCCTCCTGAAACTCCGTTGGTCGGTAGTGAAATCACTTCATCGCAAACAGAGTCACCACCTAAAACAAAGCGGACTCGGAAAAAGCCAAACGTACCTGCACCACAAGAATTCACGACCACAACAGCAAACGAGATCCCTGTAGAGCCAGCCCCAAAAAAGAAGCAGACTCGCAAAAAAACTACATCTACTCAAACACTTGAAATTACTGATACACCACTTAGTAATTCCAGTGCTGACCTTCAGATGATAACCCAGGAGACGCAACAGCAAACAGATAAGAGCCGCGAGAAAAAGTCAGGCACACGGGTTGGGCAACGCAAACCCAAGCGAGACACTGTTGGGCATGAATCGCAGTCAACGACATAAGAATGATAATCATTGGGTGGGGGAAGAAGCTGCCGTCGGCAGCTTCTTCCCATTCTCTTTATTAATGAGACAAGGGTGAGCCTTGCTCACCCTTGTCTCCCCCTAACTATACGATTATCATTCTTACAACTCATGTCTCAAGTATGAAGTATATCTTGTCCTAAGTGCTTCTGAAGTATTTCGTGACCGTTTGGCTAAATTATCGTTCAAATCACAACATTTATTTAGCTCACATTCCACAATTATTCGTTTTGCATTACTGAAATGTCATGTGGGGTAGCCACCGAGAGAGGTAGAGTCGAGGGGAATAGCAACATTCCCCTCGACTCTACCTCCGATACTGTTGGCGGAAGTGTTACAAAGGCATAAACAAAAGTATTACAACTAAAAGACGCAATAACAGATTGAAGGTTTGAGCTTAAATAATACTTGTATTTAAAAACACTTAGTAGATTCGCTAACGGTATCGGATACCCGGTGGCCACCCATGTGGGTGATGGGGAGACGAGTTGACTATCACTAACTTTTTACTGTTGGTAGAGGCTGTTTTTAGCTTACAACACTGATTAGACAGGCAGGAGTGAACCCCGTTGCTAGAGAAAGTCCATAATATTCTCCAAATTTAAGTGAGTGAATAGACTTGTCCGATTTGAACTGTTGAGAACTTATCAGAGCTTAGTTAGGGTTTTATGCAGTTAAAGAAACAATTTACTTTTCTTTACATTATCGCTCGTGAGTATCGGGGTCAAATGAGCAATCGTACAGATAGTTACGCTAAGGCTGCAACCCTTACTAGGCAAGCATTCTGTCAATCGATCTATTTTAGCAATTCTCAATGTACCAATTAACCTATAGGCTATTTGGTGCAGCAAGGCTTTCAAGCTCCTAAATTTCAGAGACTTCAATTGGTACAGTTTTATTCCTGGCGATCGCAGTATTGAAAGTGGCTCATCAAGTCGTTAGCTGTAGCGAACTGCAAACATCGGGACATGAAACTGCAAATAAGAGGGGTCTCAAAACCACATTATCTGCAAATGAAACCACATTATGGTTCTTGTCAGATTTTGGTGATGATGAAAGGTTACGCACTTTAAGGCAGATAGCAGATGGCAGAAGGTTTTAAGACGTTTTGTTATCCGAGCGTAGGACTTGTGACTAAGACGGGCGATCGCAAGAAGGCTTTTTTGTGATGCAGATTTTCTATAATTCTTGCACTGCTTCAATTTTGGGAATTTTTCCTTCCTTCTGCCGTCTGGCTTCTACCTTGCCCTAACCAAGATTACCAAAATTTGCCAAGACCCTTAATCCTGCTTCAAATGAAATTATAGTTGCATTTAATTCTGGCTGAAAATAGTGATAATTGCAGGTTGAGGAATTTATAATTGCAGGTCGCTACACCTATTACCTAGAGAGATATACCTTTATTTTGTCTAAGTTCTTGTTGCTGTTCTGATTCTATTATTAGTTGCAATACACGCTCTGCTTTTTGCCAAAGCTGAATATCTTCTAGTTCTACTTCACCGACATGAATGGGTGAATACTCAAGCTCACCCGACTGGTTTCGGTTGACTACCACCCGAAAAATCTCACCTCGTTCATCATGGGTAAATACCAATTCTTTACCCTGTTTCTCCAGAGTGGCACGTTTGAATCTAAGGCTATTCTCACCACTTTCTCTTAATTGCCAGTTGATTAACTCAACAGCAATAGGCACTGCTACGGCTAAGAATTCCTCTTCTTGACGCTGCTTTTCATCGAATGACTGTTCTGGTTCTGACTTTTGAGTTGCCAGTTGGTTGCTAGCAATAAGTACCAATTCTCTAGCTTCATCTTGTGTCCATCCGGCTGGACTAGCAAAGATAATTTCTTCAACATCTTGGATTGGCTTATCATCTAATAGCGCCCGTATAGCAATTTCTTTATCTCGGTCAGTCACTAATAAGTTTTCCAAGTCGGCGCTGTAATACTTATATAACTCGGCTGTTTGATTCGGGGTTAGTTTTGGTTTATCTGCGGCTAGAGTTTGAGCTTTGTTAAGAGCAACTGCATCCACTGGTTTTTGTGATCTATGGAGTTGCTCCAAATAAACAATCGCTGCTTCCAGGTCATCGAATATGGTTCTTCCGGCTGATAGCTGCTGCTGATTTTGAGAAAGTTGTTGTGTTAGTTTTAATACTGTTTCAGTTAAGGCTGACTCGACACTTGATTGCTCAATATAATCAGAAATTGATAAGATAGCTTTCTTCTCTGTATGGGATTGTAACTCTTGAGTAATCGCCGATGATAGCTCGTCGAATGCGGTTCTACCTGCTTCGCTCTGCTGCCGATATTGAGAGAGTTGTTCTGCTAATTGTGGCAACGTTTCAATCAAGGCATCATCAACTGCTGACTGTTCAATAAAGTCAGAGATTGTATTTATTAGTTCTGAAATGGCTCGTTGCCCTGCATCTGATTTAGCTTGGTTTAGCTGGTGTTTAGTTTCGGCTATAGCTTGAGCTTTTTTTCGGGAAGATGGTTGATATTATTTGTTGATTAACTTGGTTATTATCTACAGATTCTAAGAAATTATTTAAGTGGTTAATTTCGCTATCATCACGTTTAGGGTCGTAGTTTATCCCCAATTCAGACTGGAGCTTTGTAAAGGAACACTTATATTTATTGAGATTACCTCCCTGTTTCCAGAGCAGGCGAGGGCTACCATCTTCA
The DNA here is from genome assembly GCF_009873495.1 of Nostoc sp. ATCC 53789. GTDB lineage: Bacteria > Cyanobacteriota > Cyanobacteriia > Cyanobacteriales > Nostocaceae > Nostoc > Nostoc muscorum_A. Next base: position 28,209 of record NZ_CP046710.1, read on the forward strand.
TTAAATGAGCCAATATCAATACCAAACTTGATACCCCTTACCCCACCGTGACCGTAATAACTGACGATAGATTTAACTTGATGCTCTCTCCATAAGCGCTCAATTAGCTGGGGCATTGTGGGTTTATCTGCTGCCACTTGCTCAATCGCTCGGCGCATTATTTCTTCGCCTGGAAGTCCATCGCGTTCGACCCGTTCAAGCTGATTACGAGTCATAGCTTTCTGTTTACTTTCCCAACTGCTTTGTACTGGGGTTAGCTGAAATTCTCGCTCTAGTAGTCGAGCGGAGTGTTCCGAATGGGCGTAATTATTCCAAGTACGTATGGATTTACCATCTAGGTTATTAACTCTAGATGCAACGATATGGGTGTGGTCGTGTTCTTTATCAGAGTGCCGCGCTATGAAGAAGTCATAGGCTGGTAGTTCTGTCTCAATAAATTCATCAACTAGCTGTTTGAGTTTGGTGTTAGCTATCCTTTTATCTGGTTGTTTGACTTGGGATTCATCACCTTGAAGCCGCGACAGTACAATGACAGATGCCAAGTGACGTTGAGACAGATTAGCTAATTTGTCATCATTTAGCGTTCTATCACTTTTCGGTACACTAAGCATTAAGTGGTAGCATGGGTCTTTTAGCTGCGGGTTAAGATGGGCTGATAAGGTAAACTGCTCTACAAGTTCATTGGTACTTTGACCGTACATATTCCCGCCAATGATTTTGGCTTTCTCTTTCTCAAGCACATATTTCGTAGTGCCACGAAATGATTTGTTAGCCTTGACTTTGGTAATCATTGCGCTGTCCCTCTACCGTAGGTTGAGTGAGTGATTGGCGAGTATGCTCTAAAAGTGTTGTCAGTTCTTCAAGAGTTTTCAGATATGATTTGACCTCGTTAGTCAACGGTTGGCTACCAATTTTCACAGCTTCGTTGATAGCCCTAGTCTGCTGATTCAGGTTATTACCAATCTTCTTTAACTCGTAGATAGCCTGTCGGTTCACTTCGGGTATGACTAACTTAGGATGTGGTAAAGGGTAGTCAAATAATCTCGCTCTAATATAGTCGCTTTGCACCACTCCACTGCACCGTTGTTCTAGTCTAGCTTTCTCGGCATAGCTAGCCCTAAACGTGATGGTTACTTCTCGTTTCTCATCTGGTGCTACTGACCGATTGGTTAATGTGTCAGCTAGTTGATTACTAAGATTGGTACGGGGGTCTGGCTGCATAACTAGTTAGGAGTTCATTTACCTTGTATCTTAGAAATAGTAGTAGACCGTCCCAACCTTGGTCATAATAGACCGCTTCGTAGCATGGGTCACTACAACAATCTCTTTGACAGAACTCGAACAGTCGCCGGGGTCAAAGCTTTAAACGCTGATATTTAAAGTATACAGTCCGTATCGGGCAAGGATGAGTTAAATCAAGGGGATGAATTCAAAACAGGGTACAGAAATTAGTTGAGAGTGAAATATGGAAAATATTTCTCAATGGGTAGGCATTGATGTGAGTAAAGCAACTCTCGATGTTTATATCCGTCCAATGGGTAAAGCATTGAAAGTTGCTAATACAGAAGTAGAAATATCTCATCTAGTAGAACAACTCAAATCATTTGATTTAAATCTGATTGTGTTAGAAGCAACAGGAGGATTAGAAACAGAACTTATTATCCAATTGCAGGCAGCACTTTTACCAGTAGCATTAATTAATCCACGCCTTGGAAGAGATTTTGCGAAAGCCACAGGTCGGTTGGCAAAAACTGATGCTATTGATGCACAAATTTTGGCACACTTTGGGGAAGCAATGAAACCCCAGGTGTTAGCAATTGAATCTGAAACAGCGCGTCAACTGGGCGAATTAATTAGTCGCAGAAGACAGTTAGTCGAGATGCAGACTGCTGAGAAAAATCGTCGGGCGCGTGCCCGTGGTAAAGCATTAGCAGATATTGAGGCTCATATTGAATATCTTGAAGAGCGTCTCAAACAGCTCAATCAACAAATTCAGGAATTGACGCAAAATAATCAACAATGGATTGATAAAGTCAATTTACTCAAAACTACTCCTGGTATTGGTCAAGTTATTTCTACTACCCTCGTTTCTGACTTACCAGAACTCGGTCAATTAACTGCCAAACAAATCTCTCGTTTAGTTGGTGTTGCACCGATCAATCATGATAGTGGTCAACACAAAGGTAAGCGGATGATTAATGGTGGTCGTGCCCATGTTCGAGCGACTCTTTATATGGGTGCTGTGGTTGCTATGCGTCATAATCCCGTTATCAAAGCCTTTTATCAGCGCCTTGTCGAACGTGGTAAATCCAAAAAATTGGCCCTAACTGCTTGCGTTCATAAGATGTTAGTCATTTTAAATGCAATGGTTCGAGATAATTTGCCTTGGTGTCTAACTGACAACTTTAAACCAATTGTCAATGTTTAATCACAAGTCAACCTTTTTATACTTTGCTTGATGCCCAGAGCCAGCAATGTACGGCATCCGCATTGATGCTCCCCTATAACTGGGGTAAATTTTTCATGCTGTTTTTGCCTACACGAGAAATCCAGCAACCGAGGAAGATTCGGCGGCGAAGCGGAGTGTCTGGTGCGGGCTTTGACTATCTAGACTACAAGCCATAAGTCTTCTAGCCCGTACCAGACACCGCCGAATCTAGCGCAGCGTTCCTCTGTTGCGTCAATGCTCCAACCCACGTTTTTTTGTTAACGATCGCTTGACTTTTAAGACAGTCGCTACTTATTCATTTTTTCACCGGGTTATTCGCTGTAGCTGCTACGGCGCTTTGCGCCGAGCAGGTAGGCGAATAACCCGGAACCTCTTGTTGACTCATCTACCCCTTTAATAGACCTGTTAAAAGGGGGTTTGGGGGACACCCCCAACAAGCAACCACGCCGCTTTACCCGGAGGGTAAAGTAGCACGTAGTGCGTTACGGCGTATTGCTTGCCTACCCCTCACGACGGGCTAGGGTAAACCAGAACCAGGGGGCACAACCGGAGACTGGGGGAGTAAGAGACTTTGGCTCACCACAATTGACTCTGTGCAATTTCCTCGGTGTAACCGAGGGCAGGGTCTGTTTAACAATGCTGCCAACACCCTTTGATGTCAGAGTGCTGATTCATGGATAACTGCTTTTTTAAACTAGTCTACCTCACGAGGATACAAACCCTTTTTTGTTGATATTCGTCACATCACGACAAGAAACTTAAACTTTTTCTGACCACGACTTTTTTACAATGGAGTAATTTCTTACTAATGCTGAATATGTCGCGCAAACCGAAAGCTGTCCCTTTATCAAAAATAGAAGATATTCAAACCAGTCTCAAACAAAAAGCGGCGACTCCTAAAACTATCAGCCTGTCAGATTTAGTTCTCAGTTTGGCTAAACCTATTCAAGATATGTTAGACGCTGGCTACTCTTATGAAGATGTTTCTGATGTCTTTAAAGGTCATGGGGTAGAACTAGCGGCCAGTGGTCTGAAGAGTTTTCATAAAAAAGCAACAACTTTAACGGAGAATAGTTCGAGTAATTCATCATCAGATAAAGCGGTTGAGGAATCAGTTAATTCTGACTCCGAGCCAGAATTAACTGATTCCTCAACCTCAAATAATGACTCGGTTTTACCAGTAGAGCCAGATAGTTCACCAATTGATAGCAGTGAACCATCCGGCTCATCATCAACTAAAACTAGTAAACGAAATAAAACAACACCTAAGACTTCTGCCCAATTTAACATCACTGATAGGAGTGAAATATGAAACGCATCGTGATGATACTGGGGGGCAAGGGCGGTACAGGTAAGACTGCCTTTACTCGCTTGCTACTGGATGTAATGCACAATAAAGGAATTAATTATTTAGCTTATGACGCAGATACAGAGAATCCAGAGTTGTATGAATACTATCAAAACTTTGGTCATGGGGTAAGGCTGTTGAATTTCCTGGAGGTAGCAGAGGCGAAACGCTTCTTTACGGAAATTAAAGCGGAATCACCGGACTCAATAATAGTAGATATGCCGGGGGCATCAAGCAATAAAACCAGGGAGATTATTAGTAAATTTGGGCTATTCAAGATTGCAGGAGATTTGGGTTATCGGGTAACGCTGGTGACTGTGCTTAACCTTGGGTACTCGGTAATAACCAGCTTAAAAACTATGGCGGAATTCTGTAGTGATAAAGCTGATTATGTGGTGGTAAAAAATCTCTGTTGGGATAAAGGTTCAGGTTTTCAGCGCTGGGAGAATAGTAAAACGTCGGCAGCTATAGCAGAACTTAAAGGTATAGAAATAGAAATGCCAGAGCTAGACTACTCAACCTTTGACACGTTGACAGAAAAAGGTCTGCCTTACTCGGCTGCGACTGAAGAGAACGGATTTCCCTTTGGAGATTACCTGCTAGTGAGTGGATTTTTAGATCAGGCGAAACCAGAGCTTGAAAAAGCTGGGGCTTATTTGGGGTTGCAGCAACCTCTTGCTCTGGTTGCTCCTGAGTCGAACACCTCAACTTCAAAACAGCCAAAAGTTACTGCGTCTACTTCTCGTCGGGGTCAAAATAAAACTAATGAGCAACAACAATAATGGCAACGGCAATCACAGCAATCCTTACTCTGAAACTGCCAATTCAACAGAGAGCAGTGAACAGGGTGAGATCAAGACGGCACTAGGCAGATTATATAGAGAGTTTGAAAGTTTTAAGCAGTCACAGAAAACTGAACGCGAAAGGGATAGGGCAGAGTTACAAGCATGGGCGCAAACGAATTTAATTCAGAATCAACTCCTCAGCAAAGCGATGGTGACAATCGAGATGCTGACGGGGGAATTGAAGAATCAGAATCTCTCCTCTCACGAGTACGAGCAGAGCAACGAGAATTTGAGGCAAGAATTAACTCCCTTGATGACGCAGTTAAAGAATATGCCCAAGTCAACAGCAACATTAGAGAACTTAGAGTTCAAAGGGCTAAAGACCGAAGTATTGCAGTTGAAGGAGAACTGGGGCAAGTTGTTGATTCACACGCAGAACTTAACTACAGCGATTCAGGATTTGAAGAACAGCCCTCCCCCCAAACCCATCACCATAGAGAAAGAGGTTTATCGCTCTGAACCCATAAGTAAATATGGGACGATGGGGTTGTTTAGTGCATTATTTACTTTGTTGATTTTCCTTGGGTTCAATCAATTTATTCCGGTAAATATCTCGAACGATATCGACATCTATTTAAGAGCAATTTTGCAGCGTACAGATTATAGTAATGCCAAGCTACAACGGGTAGAAAAGCGTTTGGGGACTGACCGAAATCGAAGATGAAGGGCAAGATATAGCGATTGGGGCAAAGGCTTAACGTAATATTTGCCCCAATAATAGAAATAATCAGAGGTAAGAATCCACGAGTTTACCTTGAGTTGACCACTTCTCATCTAGAAGGCGACAAGCGACATAGACAACTTGTTGAGGGTTGCGTTTGTGCCTTCCATTCATGTTCCAAGAACGGACAGTATAATCACTTTGATAACCTAAAACAAGTGCAAGCTCGTCGTAGGTTAACTGCCACTTTTTCTTAAACTCAATTGGGTGCATAAATTTAGATCCATTACTAGGATTTCAGGGTTTTGATGTCTTGATGTTTTTGAACTAAGTGCTTTCCGAACGGCTTTTTGAGATTGCAGTAAGATTAAAAAGCAGTAAACCCTAACTTCTCGCTACCCTTCAATTGCTTGGATTCTATAAGTTGTGCAATGGCACTCCTTAAATAGCGAACACTAGGTTTTTCTTCGCCCCACTTTCGGCTATTTCTAATCGCAGCAAAGCTGACTGGTGTTGTAACGGCTGAAGTGACAATGTTTAAAATCTGCTCCTTATCAGCCTCAGAAATACTGACGAATTCTACCTCTGCAATTTCAAGCTCTTGGGTAGGCTTTGAGAAAATAGACTCAAGCTGATTAACTGCGTCTGATGGTGCAATTTTCTCCCCTCTGGGCATAACTGCTGGCTGGTGATGCTGCACCAGTTCCGGGAAAAATTTGAGTAATGTTCTAGCTGGATCTGGTTGACCATTTCCAGGGTGTAACTCTATCTTTAGCCAGTCTGGAATCATGCCGAGATTGCCACCGTTAACAGGTTCGGCAAAGTTATTAGGGTTGGCTTTGAAATATTCGCCACTGGCTACATTAATCTTTCGCAATCCGCCAGCGCTGACAGACTGAGCTACACAACCAATGAAGTTAACCGATTGCTTAAAGGTGTCTGCTAGTCCTGCTGTCGCCTTGCCAACCACAGAAGTTAAGTTGGAGCCATGCAACACAATGATTAATGTACCGCCACACTTGGCGAAGCGAGAAAGTAAATATTGGATAGCCCAAGTGCGATCGCTCTCATCAAGTAGGGACAGCAACCGCATCGCCTCATCAATGACTAACAGTAAGTTTTTGTGGGAGTAAGGTTCACTTGCATCTAAGCCTTTAAGAAATTTAAGCAAGTCACGGGCAACTAGTTTATCTGAGCCGTCTGCATCTTTTTCAGGGTATTTAAGAGCAGAAATCAGATTGCAACTAAAGGGGTAAACATCCACACCGGCTGTAAAGTATTGGGTGTTTAATCCCGAATCTAAAGCTAGAGATAATATTGCCAAGATTGCTGCTAAGGTTCCCTTACCACCTCGCTGAGTGCCAGCGATCGCTATCACCTGGGAACTCATCATGTCTTCTATTTGAAAACCACTTTTCGTTAAAGCTGCGATGAGTGCGTTTGCTCTATTCGCCAGAGGGAGATGAGTTATAGTCTCTGGTGAAAGCCCATTAGCTGATGACTGTAACTCCTCCGGTTTAGAAAGTTCCGAAGTTTGGCGAGTGTCCCGAATATCTATCTGTGGTGATTGAAATTGCTTAATATCTACAGTCGGTGGTAACTGGGTTTGAGCTTGTGCGATAGCACTTATCTCCGACAGATTCACCCGGCTGTCAATCGTCACATCCTGTAAATGGAGAGCCATACTTTGATAAGTCGGTAGCTGACGACCCTTAAGCTTGCCAAACCAGCCAAACATCCAGCGATAAGCATAAAAACGTTTTCCTGGTTCAACTTGGGTTAAATACTGCCCAATATTTTCAAACTCAGCATGAAGAAAGGCGTACTCTTCTGCTGATTGTCGCTCTAGAAATTTAACGGTATTAGCAAGATGATCCGCTTGATAATTGCTTCGATTATCATAGTCACCAGCACGAGCTAGAGCGTCTATAAAGTTGCCACGTACAAAGGGTAAGGGGGCAATCTCTTTGGTTCTATTGGAATGTTCCACTACAAACCATAACCAAGCTGCACCGCCAATTAAACCACCAACCAGTGCCATTGGATTGACAGCATAACAAACCGCTCCGATCCCAGAAGCCAGCAAGCCAAGTACACGGGTCATGTCTGCTTCGTTCTCAGAAACTCTGGCCATTTCAAACAATTGCTCTTTTCTCTCTTGCAGCCATTGGGCGATATTTCCGGCTTCCAAGTGAGACAAGCTAGGATATGATTCGCGCAAATGTTCAGTTTCTTTAGTTGTAATTTTTGGGATATTGTTACTTGTTGCGGCTCGCAAACATAAACGCTCCGGCTTGCAAACAAGAAAATTGTTGGCTCACATTAATTGCAAATAAGATTACACTTCGGCTCACATTAATTGCAAATAAGATTACACTTCGGCTCACATTAATTGCAAACAGACTCATTATTATTTGCAACGGGCTTGCAATCATCCGACTTGGCTCAAATTAATTGCAAATAAGCCAGATGCAGATAAAGCGGTGGGTATGCTTGTCTGCAAGAGTATCGAGATGAAAAAGATTTAATGTACTAAATATGACCAATAATTAAAGTGGCAACCCCGCAGCTAGCATTTGCTCTTGTAATTCACGCGCACGAGTGGGATCAAGTTGTCCGCGAAACAGCGATTTAATTTCAGCCGGCTTGGCATTGAACTGTTCCGCCAAGCCCCTCACGTCATAGCCATGCCTTGTGAGAGTGGGTTCCAAATCGTCAATTTGCTTTGACAGAACTGACTCCACAATCACCGTAGTCACAGGTTTGACCGCGACTCGGTACGCCGCCTCCAAAGCTAGTGTCAAATGTTGCTCAATTTGTAGTGGTGTCAAGAGCCGCGTGGCAAGTAATTCAATAGCTTCCGCCTCCAATATTTCACCAATTGGAGTATCAGAGATAGTGCATTCAGATACTAGCCATTCAATATATTCTCGCTGATTGCCAACAATGCCTTCCAAGGAGAAGACTGTTGCTCGATAACCGATTTCTTCCATAGTCGGACGGCGCAGATCATTTTTCAGTTTGGGATGACCAGCCAGCACCACTGAAAGTGTGCCACCACCGTCTTCAACTACTTCGATTAAACGTTTGAGTCCCGTCAGGGTACTGTAATGAAGGTCATGAGCCTCATCAACAAACAGTGCTACTGACTTTTTACCTTTTCTAATCAGGTCGCGTAGTTCCCGTTCCCGTTTTTCACCGTCTTTAGGGATTTTAATTTCCTTATCTGTGGATAAATCGTAGAATAAAGCAGCAATAAGTGTTGGCAGTGTCGCCCGTTCTTTATCTACAGAAAGGGACTTCGAGACTAGAATCTTACCTTCTTTCTCCAAAACATCAAACAAGCGTCGTAAAGTAGTCGTCTTGCCACACCCAATAATTCCCGTTATGGCAATCAGTTTCCCTGAATGGATGGCAGCTTTAATGTCTTTGAACATTTGCTTTTGATGGTCTGTTTCGTAGTAACCAGCCTTGGGAAATTCCTTGACCAAACGAAAGTGTTCCATTACTTCAGTGAGCATTTTGCTGCCCTCCTTTGTTCGAGTGGAAATACTGCCGTACTCGTTCAATAATCACTTTTTTATTCAAAGTCTCAGCTAGCAGCCCATCAATAAAGGCAATTTGTTCAGTGGATAATTTCGCCAAAGGTTTAGCGAGATAATCTGAAATCGCCAGTTTAGCGAATAATACAGTGGGATAAGTAAATTCTTGGAACGGGTCTGGGTCTTTAAAAGGTGTGACAGTTGGCTCAATTTCCTTGTACTTATCCACCAAAAATTGCAGATCCGCGTTTTTATCCAAGGCAGTTCGTGGCAAGCCCAGCTTAAGAGCTAAATCTGCAATCCGGTCTGCCCGTTCTTCGGTTTTAGTTTTCTTGTGTTTGCGATAGCGATGCAAGGGGATAGGCCCATCAACTGGGTAAAATGGGCCATAGCGTTGGTCGCCTTTCTCTACATATAATTCGTTATCAAAAAGACCCCACCACAGCACCACAGTTTCGCCTGCTAAGTCTGGGTTTACTTCATAAGCCACGCCCTCAACTGATACTCTGGCTGTTGCATCCACTTTCCTTCGTTGCGGTTCGCGGGCAAAAGTACAAAATCGTTCCCAACTACACATCTGCCTGATTCCGCTTTTTGGCAGATTTCGCAACCAATCCTCTAAGCGTGAGTGCGCTTCTGTACGGTGTTTTTGGTCGTTATAATTTAGCAGATACTGCCGTAGCCATAGGTTAGCCTCAACTTCGTTTTCTGGTTCGTGAAAATGATACAGAGTCTCATGGGCTTCTTTGACTGTCCGGAACGGTCTTTCCACTTTTCCTTTGGAGCGAGCCGTTACCCTTCTCCCATCTTTACCCGCAGGCAGATGGCTAGCAAGCTTGATTCCCAGGCAGTCCATCACATTTTGAAATACATGGCTTTTGGCAATTGGCCCGTTGTCCGTATAGATCATCTCAGGAATTCCCTGGAAGGGGCATCCATCCGAGGTGGAAGCCGTCATTGCATTAAATAGGAAGCGCAACGCTGCTGTTACATCCTCTCCATAAACACAATGGTATTCCTGGTAACACACACCACTGCGGTCATCAACGACACTATAAAGCATCAATAGCGGATTCCCTTTACCCGTTTCCACCCATAAGGGCTGCTTTACGTGTTTTAAATCGGACGGGCTAAGGTCGAAATGCCAACATTCATTACTGTGAGTTGCTTGAAAACGTACCGCAGGCGGTTGACGAGTCATTGTGAGATGGTCGTAGCCCCATGTTTTCAAATAACGGTTGACAGTGGCTTTAGTTAACAACCCCTTGGGTGGTTTGATAAAACCTTGTGGGGTGTTCATCCCGAAATCTTCTAAAAGTTCAATCGCCCGTGCAGTGGAGACGTGCCGCCCTTTCTTGTTGCAAGTGCGGATTTTCGTTGCTGCAATGACTTCACAGTAAAGTTCCATTTCCGCCTGTGATAGCTTTCGAGGTGTCCCGCTATCTGAACGGTTGATCGATTTGGGGCGTGATGAGTTACGCAAAGCACGATATAGAGTATCAATAGACACTCCATACAATGAAGCTGTTTCTTCCATGAGTTGCCGACGTTCTTGGCAACGGCTTGGTAACATATCAAGTCGATGACGCAAGTTGGTTAAAGCTTCTGCTGGAATTTTCTTGCGGATCATGCTCGCCTGTATGTTCGCCTCATGTACTGTCCTTATCTTTAAGTTTGTAGCAGAAAACTGACCACAGAAATTACATTCTGTTGCCAGTTAGGTGAAAAAGTATAACAATTTGAGATAGATTAGCTTCAAATGAGGCTTGAAAACTCACCACAGAAATTTTTGAAGGAAGTTTGGTGCTGTGGATACACTTTACTTATCTGAAGCCGAAGCACTACTCATAGAGTATGAGGCGTTCCTAAAAGGTAAAACGCATAGCACTATTGATGCCTATATGCGTATCATTAGGCAGCTTCTTCTTTGGATTGTAGAACATCCTGGGAGTGGAGGAGATTTTCAACCCGAACAGTTGACCAAAACGGCGATGGAAATTTATCTCGCCTATCTAGATACGTCAGGTTACAGCATTGCTCACCAAGCACGGGTTAAATCTGCTGTCAGTGGTTTTGCCCGTTGGCTCATTGAGGAGAAGGGAATTTTACGTCGCAACCCCACCAGAGGATTAAACATTCCAGCCCAGCCACTTTTAGCCCCCAGACAATTGACTCCTGACCAACGTTATATTTTACGCAACCTGATCGAAAAAGATGGTCATCCACGTAGCATGGCTGTGTTTGCATTGGGGTACTGGGCTGGTTGTCGCGTGAGTGATGTTTCCTGGCTACGGATAGAGCATACCCATATTGGCCCCAAAGTTGGCTGGTTGCACGTTGGTTACAAGGGTGGTAAGGCGCGAGATATTGATCTAATTAACGCTGTCCGAAAACCAATGTATGAATATATTCATCACGGCGGGCGAGATACTGAGAGTGATTACACTTTTACCTCTCAGCGCAATGAGAGGCTGACCGAAGCCGGCATTCATCGCTGGTGGAAAAACATTAAAGCACAAGCAACTGTTTCTGAGTGGGAACTCATCCATGATGTAACTTTTCATGATCTGCGTCATGATTTCGCTCACCGAGCGCGTGAAGCAGGATGGACTTTGGAGGAGGTTGCTTATTATCTTGGTCATATCACCAAAAAGGGAACTCCAGCTATTCAAACCACGGTTCGGTACACTCAAAGTAGCCGACAGCAAGTGAAAGACAAGCTTGCATTACTCAAGGGATAAAGGAGAGATAGCAACGCCCAAAGGATTTTATATTGCTCTATCCAACAGTTGCTGAGCAGGCATTCGGCTTATTTGCAATTAATGTGAGCCAAGTCGGATGATTGCAAGCCCATTGCAAATAATAATGAGTCTGTTTGCAATTAATGTGAGCCGAAGTCCAATCTGATTTGCAACTAATGTGAGCCAAGAATTTTCTTGTTTGCAAGCCGGAGCGTTTATGTTTGCGAGCCGCAACACTTAAGCTTGCCAAACCAGCCAAACATCCAGCGATAAGCATAAAAACGTTTTCCTGGCTCAACTTGGGTTAAATACTGCCCGATATTTTCAAACTCAGCATGAAGAAAAGCGTATTCTTCTGCTGATTGTCGTTCTAGAAATTTAACGGTATTAGCAAGATGATCCGCTTGATAATTGCTCCTAGCATCGTAATCCCCAGCACGAGTTAGAGCATCTACAAAATTACCACGCACAAAAGGCAAGGGGGCAATTTCTTTGGTGCGGTTCGAGTGTTCGACAACAAACCATAGCCATGCAGCACCGCCAATTAAACCACCAACTATAGCCAGTGGGTTGACCGCATAACAAACTGCTCCTATCCCAGATGCCATCAAGCCAAGTACACGGGTCATGTCTGCTTCATTCTCAGAAACTCGGGCCATTTCAAATAATTGATCCTTGCGCTCTTGCAACCATTCAGAAACATTTCCTGCCTCCAAATGGGATAAGGCCGGATATGTTTCGCGTAAGTGTTCCGTTTCCTTGGTTGTAATTTTTGGGATATTGTTACTTTGCATAAAACAAATACCTCGTTGAGTAGTGAGTGCCGCTCAATGTAGAGAGTTGTTGAGCGGCACTCACTTTAATCTTTCGTCAACCGCCAGATGGCAAACCCAATTTCACCTACCATCATTGTCCCAATGTTGAATAAGGTGCAGCCCAATATCATCAACGGGGCTGTGTAGTCGAATGGGTTACGAGCCGCAAAGGTGGTGACAATATCGAATGTCCAAACCGCAATCACAACCAGCCCTGCACTAGAGCGATCGCGTGTACCTGCGGTCTTGTAGTCTTGCCACAACTGGCCTACTAAGTCAATCTTGCCACTAGGCTTTGTTTCAAGCTCATAAACCATGTGGTCTTGAAGTTCCCGTCGTGCTGAATCTGGGTTCTTACCGCGTAGGGCATGGGCTTCGATTACTTGAACACCCACAGAAACCATAAATGCCAAGTAAAACAAAGGATTGAACAGTGCAAACGGCACATTTAGCCAATTCCAAGCCGGCTCAAACCAAGGACAAACCGGGGGCCCAGTAAAGATTAATTGCCAAGTTGAATCAGCACTAATTACAGAACCACCAATAAATAAAATCCCGCCTACCAAGGCACGACCCGCGCCACCGTTAGCAACAAACTGATTGACGATAGCGGCGGCTGCCCTAATAGGTAAACCAACAATCATTACAACAGCCTTGGCGCAAAAATCGATGATTTCACCAAGCGATCGCTTCTTACCCTTGGGTTTACCATCACTGTTACCAGTGCTATTACTTTCTGCACCAGATGTTCCTAACGCCATTATTTTCTCCTCACTGGTTTGGTATTTTGAACGCTTTTACAAATCTCTTTAGCTTTGTATTTCCATTTCCAAATCCCTTCTTCAATCCGACCTATGCAGCGCCCAGAAGCATCAAAGACATCAACAATCTCGTCATCAAGATATAGGGTTGTGTCTGGTCTGGGATTGCGTTTACTGCTGTCAAAATAATTCGTGATTCTCAGTTTTCGAGTTGTGGGCATGACTCCGGCTTCATATAACGCATCGCTGGTTTTAGCCCGTTCTTCTATGCGCTGACGCTCTAATCCTTCGGTGGCTTTTAATCTTTCGGCTTCTGCATAAGCCCCCAATTTGGGTACTAAGGGGATGATTACAGGCAAGAAGCAGACTAAGACTCCAGCTAAGGCTAAATACAATTGCTTCTTGTACATCTCACTGCACCATTGCGCTGATTAGTGCAAACTTCTCCCATTGCTTTAACTCATGCAGTCGTTTCAATACTGACTCCGCTTCGTTGCTAGGAGCGGTAGAAGATTCACACTCTAGCCATGCTTCATGAGCGATTTTTGCAATTAACCAGAGCGTGTCTGATTCGCTCATCTTCTCTAGTCCTTCGCCCCATGTCTCACACATATCTTTAATCAGTGCGTTGTCGTGGGAGAGGGAATAATATCCTACGGGGTGCGCCATTTTGATATCCTCAATTTGTGTTTTTTCGGTTGCAACAAAAAGGCGTTTCGTGTTTCACAAGGCGTTTCGTGTTTCACGTTTCACACTGTGGTCATACCGTTTCCCGGTTGTTGTGAGGCTGAAACATTGATGAAACCGTTGAAACAGTTTCATGAAACGTTTTGTGAAACACTACCGCGTCCAACTGCCAACAATCATGTTCTTCAAACTTGGGAGTAGAACTCGATATTTAGGATTGCTTCGTGAATCTCCATCAAGGCTTGGACTGCATCACCAATTTTTAGGTCGTTTGATGTACTGAACCTTTCGGATGCTTCGATTTGCTTGTAATTTGGCGATGCTTGCACAAACCTTAGAGTCTGTTCACAACCCAGGATAATGGTCATTATTTCGATAGTTGTTAGGCTTGGTTGTGTCTTTTGGGTGTCTTGGTCGCTCATGACTTCTTTCCTTGACTTTGAGCTTTTATCGGTGCGGTTGGGGCTTAAAAGCTCCCCATTGGGGCAAATTTCTTAGCTTGTGGTGATAGCTGAGGTTTGATAGATGGTGGCTGAAGAGTGTTTTGTGTAGGCGTTTGAGCTACTAGAGATGACTGTATAGGTAGTTGGTGTGAGTGCTTTAAGCAGTTAACTAGACAATCACCGTAATTGACTAGCAGCAAGGTAAACAGTTGAGAGAGGTTATCGATTCCAGTCGCTTCTAAAATTTCTTCGGCTTTGGGCTTGTACTTGGGATTAAGAACAATTCTTGTTTGCGTCATTGGCATTACTCCTGATAAGCCATTGCAATGATGTTGAATAACTGCGGTGATGGGGCAATCTTGAAGCGATCTCCAGAAGTTGCACAGATAGGGGCGGCGATATCTGCACTCCCGCCTACAATCAAGACTTCTCCCAACTCTGGTAGGTGTTGCGCCCACTTCGAGCGAATTTCTCTCCGGGCTGACTCTACCCACTGGTCACAGGCTTTTTCAAAGATGGAGGAGAAATCAAGTTTGTCTGTCCCGTAGAGGCAATCACCACGAGCGATCGCGTCCATGATGCCCTGTAAACTGGGGCTGTAATCGAGAGAGTAGACCTCTTTCATCTCTACCGCTACTTGCTGGGCGAGTGCCTTGGTTCCGGGTAGAATCACCTCCGCATCATGGATCATTGTTCCGTTCGGCGTGTAAATTCTGGCTATAGCCGTGCCGCCTCCTAAATCCCAAATCGCGTTTTTCGCATCTGGGAAGCTAAAAAAACCTTGATTTAAGGCGTAGTGGAATGCTGGCTCAGTCTCATCAACTGGGACAACTTCACCCACGGTATAGGTGATGTATTCGCCATTGCGTTTAAATTCTTTGGTCAGTGGGTGGTTAGCAATTCGCTTCACTGCGGCTACATCGTCATCGTTGAGAGTATTCGGCAGTGCCACAATCATCTGCTGGATGTGTACAGATGTTTGTCCGGGATTGGGCTGGATTGCCGCTAGTGCCAGGATGGATGCCAATTGGCATTTATCTGTTTGGAAAGTCGGCTCACCACCTAGTTCTTGAGCTAATCGCCCAATTACAAAGCGTTTACCATCAATTTCAATCAATACTGACTGGTCATCGGGCTTGAGCCGTTTCCACTGGTATTCACTGACTTCTTTTACAACACTAAGCAGACATTGCACAACGTTGTTGGGGTCAATCCACTTCACAAAACGGTTGCCCCCATCAAAAACTACTCGCGGTCTTATCTGTCCGTGCTGTGGACTTACAAACCCGTTACTTGGCGGATAGGATAAGCCGTAAACTGGCTGGATATATGCGTAATTCATGGTTCAGATTTTAGAGTTAATCCTTTGATTGATAAGCGTTTGCGGTTAATTCTAGGCGGCTACTCAGTCCACTACCTATTTATCCTTGGTGTGGCATTTCACGCGCTTTATCGTCCGTTTTGCGCTCATGTCTACAATTTAGCACATTAATTCACTTTGTATATTAGTGAAATAGTGAATTTACAGCATAGTTACTTATCGATATGCAAAAATGAATAATGAAAATTAATACAATATTTCACTAAATTAGATTTAATATGACTGAGAAGCAAGTATTTGTGAGGGGGAAGATAAGTGAATCTCAAAAAGCAAGATTTAAAG
Source organism: Nostoc sp. ATCC 53789 (assembly GCF_009873495.1). Classification (GTDB taxonomy): domain Bacteria; phylum Cyanobacteriota; class Cyanobacteriia; order Cyanobacteriales; family Nostocaceae; genus Nostoc; species Nostoc muscorum_A. The sequence goes on from NZ_CP046710.1 coordinate 44,164, forward strand.
CTGCTTGCGCCCTAATAAATAGACCTATGGATGAAGTGATGGCAGAGCTTATTGAAGAATGGCTTAAAACTCAAGACATTAAATAGAAATGAACTAAATCAGTACATACGTATTGATTTTTAGTACTTTAGTACTGCAAGTCCATTAAAATTGATACTGTTTCAATCTTTATAATGCTTGCAAAATAAGCATAATTCTTAAAAAGACATTGCTAACAATATTAGTAACGTCAGGTATTCGTATGGCTTTTAATGTTATTAAAAAGCTTGTAAAACCTTGTTCTGCCTGGAATTAAAGATAAAAAATAAATTATTTTATTTTGGAAAGTCGCACATTTACTATTTATTTTTATGGAAGATAAATTACTATGTAATAAGACTATACCCTTAGTCCATCTTTTCTAAGTGTCATGTCACCAGATATACATAAGGAAAGAATGCCTCCCCGGACTCAACTTGCTTCTAACAAGTTGTTTAACAGTCCCAGAAGACACCCCTTTGTTTTGTTTGAAAAATATTCAAATTTCTTTATAACCTAATGTTATCAGTTCCTAGTACTTCTTACAACTTCCTACAACAGGTTATAGAGAAATTTAATTAAAACTTTGGTGAATCTTCGGGGGAGGTAAAGCCCACACAATTTACCTCACAAGGATTTCACAATGGTAGCGATTTTAAAAGGACAAGAGACCGTTGGCGGCTCCGTTATGCCAGGGGCGTTCGCCTCCTTCGACATCCGAAATTTTCAAGACCAGTTAGAGCCATCCAAAGCTAAAGATAAGTTTATTTGTCCAGTTTGTGGGGGTAATGACTTATCTATCGTCCCAGAAACCGGGAAGTACAGATGCTTTAACGGTTGTGAGTGCAAACACGTCAGAGAGGCGATTAAACCCTGGGCTGAAGTGGTGGCAGAAAGGGCAGGGGCTAATTACACTCCATCCCTAAACCGAAATGCTGCGAAGCCTAAGAGAATCTTGCCCAAACCAGCACCAATTCCAGATGGTGAATTAGGTTTGGTGATGTTGACCTCTACTGTAACAGATATACCCCAACCGAAAAAATTAACGAGTAGACCACCAAAAGATGTTGAGGGCAATGCCACCGAAACAATTTATCCTTACTCAGAATCGCAATGGGTGGTTCGCTACCAGTGTCCAGATGCGAATAAGGAGAAAGGTTACAGCAAGACCTTTCGGCAATGGCATAGGCGACTTGATGGCACACCCCAAATGAAAAAAGGCGATTTGCCTTGGGGAGCATATCGCATTGATGAAGCTTTAGCTGCTGCTAAATCTGTGAATGGAACCCCGGCACTACTTCAGCATGAAGGCGAGGGATGCGTAGAAGTTGGTCGGTCGCATGGTCTTGCTGGAATTACGTTTCAGGGCAGTGGATGGGATAAAAAGACTATCACAAGAGAATATCAACGCGCAATTGAAGCAGGCATAGGATTAATCGTTTTTCTGCATGACCCCGATGACACTGGCTTGAAAAAACTCCAGACGTGTTCTGAGTGTGCAGCCGAGGTAGGAATTGCATTTATTGGAATTAACCCTCACGACATCTGCCCCGATTTACCATATAAATCAAGTGACATCAAAGAAATCTTGGGGCAGATGGAAACACCAGAATTTATCCGTCGGTTAGAGCAGGAGATTCACGCGGCCGTAGCGCAGCGATCGCTTGAGTTGGCAGAATCCGAAACTATTGAAAAAGAAGTTACGGATTTATCTAATTTCAAAATAGATATTGATCCAGCAGACCCAGAGGCATTTTACTTGCCTGTATGCACTGCCATGAATTTACCCTACTCTAACTGCGTGACGGCGGGTACTTTTGATGGCTGGGCTTACCGAAAAATCTTTCCTCAAACTGAATGGATGGTACTGAATTCATCCTTTTACAAGTGGTCACAAGAGAATAACCAATGGCAGCACCAAGATGATAATAAAGCTTACAAGCTCCTCGCAGACGCTGGAGAATCCGCTTACAAGCTCTCTTACACAAAGACATTTGGCTGGAGAATAACCAAACCTTACGAAACTAACGCACACAAGGAATCTGCCTTTAAATATTGCCGCAGTCGCTTAGAACCAGCAGAACCCCTGCCAACCAATACTCATTTATTAGGGTTTAACAATTGTGTTGTTGATTTGCGAACTGGTGAACAAATGCCTCATCGCAAAGATTTTTACCTGACTAATATCATTCCCCACGATTATGAAGCCAACAAACCATGCCCAGAAGTTTTTCTCAAATTTCTAAATGAAAGCTTTGGGTCAGAATTGGTTGAAGTGATTCGGGCGTTCACGAGTATGTTTTTAGACCCAACTGCCCCTTATGGTCGGTTTCCCCACTTAATTGGCTTAAGTGGTGGGGGCAAGGGGACATTGGGAAGGTTTTGGAGTAGTTTATTTGGCGAGTCCGGCTCTAGTAGCGCCACACATTTTGCGGATATTTCTACACCTGAAGGACGGCATCAATATTTAAGTTCCAAGCGGATATTTGGATTCCCTGACGTAGGAGGTTATGCCGAAGGAGTCCGAGCTTTTTACGAATTAGTTGACAATGGGCCAATGAGCGGACGCGCTTTATTCAATCCAGTAGCTTATTCAATCCAGTGGTACATTCGGTTTTGGATTGCCTCTGTAAGTCATCTACAAATCGAAAATGCTGGCGACGGCTGGATGCGTCGAGCTTACCCAATCCCAGTAAAAAACCGAGATATAACCCCTGACCCAGACTTGTGGCTGAAGCTACAAGAGGTGAAGTCGGACATAATTTCTTGGGCTTTAGCAATGCCACGAGCAGAACGCGATCGCATTTTGTTATCGCCTCCCTCTTCAGATCGGGCAAAGAATCTGGCGCTAGAGGCATCTTTGTACGGGGACTCGACCAAATCCTTTGTGGACTTGTGCTTACGCCCCTCAACGAATGCAACATTCATACCACAAAGTCGTTTACACAGTTGGTATGTACTTTACTGCCGGGAACATGGTTATGCTCCTTTGGGGATGTCCAAATTTATTAGCCATTTAAAAACAGTCTTGCCCCACAACTTCAAGGAACGTAGCTGGACACCCACGGTCAACGGAAAGCGTGAAAGAATTCAGTCTCACTTTGCATTCATTGAACCACTGGCTGGGGTATTTGAAATGAAAGTACCGGAGGGGCCACCGGATTCTTCACTAAGCAAAGCGGAATTTTGGTATTGCTTTAAAGATAAATGCCTTGAAGGGGGAATAGAAGAATTTGAGGAGTTTTTTCACCCTACCAAAACGCCAGAACCCTTACACAGCTTACCTGTCCACCCTGTCCACCCACTAAATACCCCTGGACTTGACCCTGGACAGGCTGAAAGCCTTACACAGCAGGGCTGTCCACCCTGTCCAATTGTCCCCCCCCAAGAATTAGCATTGCAAAAAAAAGATGAGTTAAATTCTGATTGTGGAGTTAATCAATTTGTCAATTTAACTGATAACCCTTCAGTCCCCAAAGACTTTGTGGACAACTTGGACAGCCTTGCTGTGACTGGGTTTGAGCCTGTCCAACAAGTAAGTCTTGCCGAAAACTCTTTGGACAGCCTGGACACCCCTGCTGTAGCTGGATTTTCTCCTCAACAAGATGGTGAATTGATAAATACCACCCAAAACGAATTATCTCGCCCGTCAGTGAAAGTTGGGGATAAAGTTGAGTTTTTCAACGACAGTGTTCACAAGTGGCAAGTCGGAATCATTAAGAGCGTTCAACTAATGGAAACATATTTTTTGTAGCGCAACAATTGAGTATCGAGGCTTTAAGGGTAAAGTATGCTCCATAGAAATCTTCAGGAGTGATTGGATAAAATTTCTGCATTAGGGTGTTAAATCAGTTAACAGTTATTGTCACCGATGTAAAACCCGATTAGGGAATTTGGCAGCATCGACAATGCCGCCAGTCATGTAGACACTCGATAGACAATTAAGATTGAATTAGATTGCGATTTCTCCCCTATTAACAATCAAAGAACAATAATCATGGCATCTGCTGAACTTACCTCGCTTGAGTCAACCCAAGCAGTACCGACAGTTGAAACTCCATCGGATGAAGAGCAAGTAAATGTTGATACGTCAACAGAAACAGAAATTGAATCGACAGCAGCAATATTTCAAGCTGTTGGGGTAATTACTGGGTCGGTCAACTTCAGTTCAGATGGACAAAGCACTGTTACTATCGGTAGCTATGAATACCCACTTTACTACTCGAAGCGACAATGGGATGTATTAAACGCTCTCAAGAAGGAAATAGAAAATACTGGCAACCATAATCAGCGTTTGGTTGTTTATCCAAAGGCAATTCACTTTCCACGCAGAGAGCAACCGCATCGCATCGCTTTTCAGTTAGTGGGCTTTGACAGAGGGCGAAAACTAGATGCAGTCTCAGGAGAGTTAGAAGACCTGGAGTTTAAATTATCAGGATTATGGCAGTTCATTCCTGTCTGCTCTACTCCCTGTATCTCGGTGTTCCGAAATTTCTCTGATGAAAGACTCGAATTTATTAAGCAGTCGGAGCCTGCTCGCAAGGTGAAATTCATGAAGGCAAGTCATATACCCTTGCTATGGAAAGATGCACCCGTCCGACCCTTCAGATTTAATCCCAAGGTGGCTAAAGAGGAGCAAGGACACGCAGTCTTTGTCACAATCAAGGCCAAATTTCTGCCGGGGCGTGATGTCTTCGGTTTTGTTGCACTGACTGCGCTACCTAAAGATTCTGCACCCAGATATCTCAAAGCCTCAAAAACTGATAAAGCCACAGTGCAACTTGCAGCACAAAAGGCCAAACCCAGAGTGCAGCGTCCATCTAAAAAGCATAATCTTGGTAGTAGCAATCCTCCACTTAAACCAATCCTGAAAAAAAAGCCCCCTTTGGTTGAGGGAGAAGCAGACAAATAGTGATACTAAAAAGCGCCCCCTTTTTGAGAGCGCCTTTCATTTTATTTGACGTTATTGCTAATTAACCGTTGATAGCAGGAGCGGTAAGAGCTACAGGAGCAAGATCACCAGCAGCCAAATCTAGAGGGAAGTTGTGAGCGTTACGCTCGTGCATTACTTCCATACCCAGGTTAGCGCGGTTGATTACATCCGCCCAAGTTGCAATCACACGACCTTCAGAGTCAATGATTGATTGGTTGAAGTTGAAACCGTTCAAGTTGAACGCCATTGTGCTTACACCCAAGGCAGTGAACCAGATGCCGATTACAGGCCATGCTGCTAAGAAGAAGTGCAGTGAACGGCTGTTGTTGAAAGAAGCGTATTGGAAGATTAGACGACCGAAGTAGCCGTGAGCTGCAACGATGTTGTAGGTTTCTTCTTCTTGACCGAATTTGTAACCGTAGTTTTGTGACTCGGTTTCGGTTGTTTCACGAACTAAGGAACTTGTTACTAATGAACCGTGCATTGCAGAGAACAAACTTCCGCCGAATACACCAGCTACACCTAGTTGGTGGAAGGGGTGCATCAAGATGTTGTGTTCTGCTTGGAACACGATCATGAAGTTGAATGTTCCTGAGATACCACAAAGGCATACCATCAGAGAATGAACCTTGTCCGATGGGGTATACCAAGAAGACTGCGGTTGCTGCTGCGACTGGAGCAGAATATGCGATCGCAATCCAAGGACGCATACCTAAGCGGTAGGATAGTTCCCATTCACGACCCAAGTAGCAGAATACGCCAATCAGGAAGTGGAAAATTACCAATTGGTAAGGACCGCCGTTGTACAGCCACTCGTCTAAGGAAGCTGCTTCCCAAATTGGGTAGAAGTGCAAGCCGATAGCGTTGGAGGAAGGTACTACTGCACCAGAGATGATGTTGTTTCCGTAGATCAAGGAACCTGCTACAGGTTCACGGATACCATCGATGTCTACTGGAGGAGCGGCGATGAAAGCGATTACGAAGCAAGCGGTGGCCGCTAGCAAGGTGGGGATCATTACTACGCCGAACCAACCGATGTAGATGCGGTTGTTGGTGCTGGTAATCCACTCACAGAATCGATCCCATACGTTAGCGCTTGAGCGCTGTTGTAAGGTTGCTGTCATGGTTTTATGATTGCGGTTAGTTATTTATGAATCAGGCAGTAAAGTCTTTGCCTGTGAAACTACTTTACGATGCTTTACAATTTTTCATCAACTATCTCGCTTTTGTAAAGTTGATACAATCTATTCGCTTTACTTATTTAAAGGGGAAAAGTGAGTAGACGTAGCCCAACCCAGGCGGGAGGAAAGCGCGATAGTGTACCCGCCCGTATTAAGAGCGATTGGACAACGATTAGCTAGGTGTGGACTAACCGAGATTCAGGCACAACTTTTAGGGGTCGCCATAGTGCATTTTATCTGCGGCTGACTTAAATTAACACTCGTTCGTCTGAGCTAATAAACACAAAAAAGTAAACCAATCATCATCATTGGTTTAATGTCCCACGCGAAGAAAGGAAAATGAAGGTTTGAGGGCGTTACGCGATGATTTTGACAGCTTTTAAAGGAACAAACTGATTAATTTAATTCCGTAACGGCAGTTACATGAGGTTCGGTTCCTCAAAAGGGGGGGCAATGGATATGGGCTGGGCATATCAAAAAACCCTACCAACGCGTGTGAGGCGGTTGTAGGGCTTAGGTGTAATGAGATGAGGCATTTTTGGAACTTTTAGATTATAGAAAAGGATTTGGAATGGATTAAACAACTACGGGGAGATATCTAGATAATCCTGGGAAATAGTTCGAGGTGACACTAAAATGTGTTTTTATTTACATAAATAGTTAACAACTTTTTATGCCTATAGATACTATGAGAAACCCTAAAAAGTAAGTGATATTGATAATATCCAATTCTACTTTCCCCTGCACACTGTATAGATTGTAGGGGTTATCTACTTTTTTAAAGTAGAAATAATAGGGTCAAAAAGTCCCCTTGTTGCCTGACTTTTTATTCTTCCAACTATCGTCCATGTCTAGCAGAGAATTAAAACTCTTGATGGCATATTGAGGAAGCTTAGAACAACAAAAGATTAGGGACATAAAGATGCGATTGGGGGAAAGTGCGATCGCACTTTTTTTAGTGTATAACAGCAATAATTTTGAGATTCGTGGGCTTCGGTTCCAGAAACCGGGGCTAGACGGATGGGGAGGTGCGATAACGCGTTTGCGTTATCGCGTCTAGCACTAGCCCAACAAAAAAACCTTCCTGGCTTAGGCCATCCAGCTAATGGTCTGGACAGGGCAAACAATTCCAGTTAATCGATGTCAAATCGTTGTAGTCTGTGGATCACAGGGTCTACAGAAACGCGATGAAAATCAATCGGCACTTAGCGCCTTCTTTCTAACGCAGTCAGAGATACAGCTAATCTTCAGTCATGGCTTAGACAATGACCGCGATCGCAACGAGAACACCGCAGGCATCGCACTCGCCTCAATAACCATAGCCTCATATTGTTTTTATGTCGGAGTTGTCAGTACTTGCAATAACTAAAATATCAGCATTATTACAGCCTTATTTGATATATCCTGTGATCAGTAAGGGTTATCGCAGTGATTTTTATTGAATACTTTTGGCTATTTTCAGAATTTTTAAGTAACTAAAATTGATTCTCAAAATAGATAAAAGCCTATTAAATAGGATACCCTTTTAATCTAAATTAGTCTCAAATAATGGGTGTATTTTATGTGTGGCATAGTGGCCTTATTTTCCAAAAAGGAACCAATTTCCGAATCATCTTTGAGACTAGGTATTGATTGCTTGAAGCATCGAGGGCCAGATGGACAAAAATTTTGGATTTCTCCAGATAGACGTGTTGCATTAGGACATACACGACTTAGTATTATTGACCTTCAAAACGGAGATCAACCGATTGCCAACCAAGATGAAACTCTACATATCATTGCCAATGGAGAGTTTTATGACTTCGAGCGTATACAGCGTGATTTGAAACAATGGGGATATCAGCTAACAACTAACTCAGATACTGAGATAGCCCTGCATCTATACAGCGAGTTTGGCACACAATGCCTACATCATCTGAGGGGTGAGTTTGCTTTTATCATTTGGGATGAACGTAATGATTTACTATTTGCAGCACGAGATCGTTTTGGCATCAAGCCTCTGTATTACAGTATTTATAACAATACTCTTTATCTAGCGTCTGAAGTCAAAGCTTTATTTGCTGCGGGTGTCCCAGGTTCTTGGGATCATGAATCTTTTTGGCAAGCTGAGTGCGGCATCTTAGCTCCAGACCGCACTATCTTTGCCAATGTTTACCAAGTACCACCAGGCTATTTTCTGTTGGCATCTCGCTCTGGAATACAACTGCATCGTTATTGGGATTTTGATTATCCGCTGATTAATGATTCCTTACCTCAGTACAAGGCAGAGGATTACATTGAACAACTTCGCCATACATTAGATGAAGCTATCCAATTGCGTTTGAGGGCTGATGTGCCAGTTGGTTGTTATCTCAGTGGTGGTCTTGATTCATCTACGGTTTTAGGGATGGCAGCACATCATAGTTCTTCTCCCATTCAGGCATTTACTCTTGCTTTTGACCATGAAGCTTATAACGAAGAACCACTTGCTCGTGAAATGGCAGCACATACTGGTGCTAATTTACAAACTATTCCTATTCGCCAATCGGACTTAGCTGAACATTTTGCCGATTCTATCTGGCATTGTGAAATGCTATGTATTAACGCCAACACAACTGCAAAATATCTGTTAAGTCAAGCTGCACGAGATGCAGGTTATAAAGTTGTACTTACAGGTGAAGGTTCGGATGAAATATTTGGAGGCTATGTTCATTTCCGCCAAGATATGTTGCTCCACAATCAACAAGGACAAGATGAGCAGACAGTACAACTTCTGTTAGAAGAACTGAAGTTAAAGAATAAAGTTTCAGTAGGACTTTTATTAGCGGAAAATAGCTCAAGTCAAGCTTTAAATAGTGTTCAGCGTTTGTTAGGCTTTGCCCCTGCTTGGATGCGCGCTTCGGCTGAAGGATATGTCAGGTCTGTGCCTTTATATTCACCGGACTTTATCGCACAATTTCTACACAAGGATGTTTATCGTGGATTTTTTAATCAAATAGATGTACAAAAACAATTAAAGGGAAGGGAGCCTGTACACCAATCTCTTTATTTATGGTCTAAAACTATCTTACCTAATTACCTTTTACGAATGTTAGGCGATGGTGTTGAAATGGCACACTCCATTGAAGGGCGGCTTCCTTTTTTGGATCACAAAGTTGTGGAATTAGTTTGCAATATGCCCGTTGCACTCAAGATTCGTGGATTGACTGAAAAATATGTACTAAGAGAAGCAGCAAAGCCGTTTATAACTGATACGATGTATAACCGCCAAAAGCATCCATTTCTAGCTCCACCTTCAACTTTTAAGCCAAATGAACCCCTACAGCAACTTGTCCAAGATACCCTGCGGAGTTCGGGAATGTCTTCTGTACCTTTCTATAATCATGCAGCAGTAATTAATTTGCTTGACCAATTACCAACAATGAGTGAAAGCCAAAGTACTTCCATTGATGTAATTTTGATGAAAATGCTGAGTACTTACATTCTTCAAGAAAGGTTCGGACTAACGTGAGTTGTTAGTAAGTAATTTGCCATTATGGCATCACCGTCAAACCCATTTCAACAATCCTTTAGTTCGGGTTTGGCGGAGTGCTATTCGCAGGAGGAATCTGATGATTTTATCTAGTCCACCGCCTAGAGGTCCATAATTAATAGTAGTTCCAGAAAGAGAGGCTTTAGGTCTCAAGCCATCAATATATATCCATTCCATTGCTGCTGCCGGAGAGAGAAGCTGACAATAATGCATTCCACTTGCAGAA
>NZ_CP046711.1 GCF_009873495.1 Nostoc sp. ATCC 53789
GGTATCCTATCCCGACCCTCCTCCTAATATCAAAAATTCCTCAGTTATGAACATTACTTGCCCTCAATGTGGACACAAAGAAAATCCTCCTGGCACACAGTATTGTGATGTTTGCGGTTATGAGTTTACCTCTGCACCTGTAGAGCAATTTCCGTTCTCAGAGCCATCTAAAATTGAACAGAGTCCACTACCTTTCTCTGAGACACTTGCTACTAAAATTCAGGTTACAGAAGCACAGCCTAATTTCAATTCCCCTACTCCTGTAGCCAGCATGAACACTGCTAGGCTCATTACTAAACAAGTAGGTTCACCTGCATCAGAATTTGTTCTTGAAGAAAGCAATATAATTGGAAAATTTGACCCCGATTCAGGCCCAGTTGAAATTGATTTAGAGGGTTTTGCTGGAGCCGATTATATCTCTCGTAATCACGCAGAAATCTATCGAGAAGGAGGTCAATGGAAGATAAAAGACTTGGGATCTGAAAACGGTGTTTTCATCAAACGGGTTAATCAATCTCGCTTTAGTCCGAGAATTACTACACCGGAAATACTAAATCCTGGAGATGAAGTAGCTTTTGCTAAAATTCGCTTCGTTTTTCAAAGTCCGTAAAGTGCTTACTACAAGCAATTATTTTTATGACCCTTTCATCCACTGATTTTCCACCTATTCTAATTATCAAAGCCAACACCTGTTTTCAGATTGATAATTTTCGTTTGGAGGTAAACAATCATTTAGGCCAATTCGCAGATGTCCATTACTTTCAAGTCAATATCCATAGCCATGAAGCTGATAGTAACCTCAATGATTTGACTCTAGGCAAACCAGGATTACTGCGCGTAGGTACTGTTGATGGTTGTCTCAACTTAGAAAGACAATTACGCCAAGTGATTGGAACTAACAAACTGGTTTCGGAGTTACTAATTTCCACAATTGATGACTGGGTATCTATTAATTTATTAGAACAAGAGCCAAAAGATGATTCTGTTAATTTAAAACAAGAATTGGCAACAGATATTGATCAACCTTTAGAATCAGAAGTTTCTCATTCCCAAACTTCCTCAGATTTAGATTCTGACTTGTCTTTGACTAAATTAGAGTATTTAGAGGAAGAATTTTTCCAGCCGCAAGCAGTAGCACCTGAATATGAATCACCTAGCCCAAAAATTATACTCCTTAGCTATTTGCCAGAACCAGAGATAACACTCTCGGCTTGGCTAGAACAAGATAATCCCCTGGAAATATCTCTATCATTAGCTATACAAGTGTGCCAGTTTTTTCAATATGTTTACCAACAAGGATGGTGCTTCGTTCATATTAATCCAGCTTTTATCCAAGTAGGTACACCTATTCAGTTTTTTGATTTGGCAGGAATTGGCGTTGTTGGTAAAAAGCTCCAGTATGGTTTAACAGGAGATTATTGTTCTTCAGAACTGGCATTAGGCTATCCTGTTGATCAGCAGATGAGTACATATATTATTGGTACTTTGCTCTATCAATCTCTTCATCATAAACTACCTAATATAGATGATAATTCTAAATTAGAAATTAAAAGTATTCCTCGAATTTACCAAATTATTAATATTTGCTTTGCATCCATTGGCGAAGGTTTCACATTATCACAATTACTAAGTCTTTTAAGAGAAACTAGACAATTATTCTCTAAGTTAAAAATAAAATGGAATGTAGCTAGTCGCTCAACAGTAGGACTATCACTAAGTCGTTTAGAAAATGAAGATAGTTATGGTATTAAACAAGATTCTTCCAATCAATCAGAGGCGCTAATTTTAGCTGTCGTAGCAGATGGCATGGGAGGAATGGCTCAAGGTGAAGTAGCCAGTAAACTAGCTGTAAAAACAGTACTAGAAGAACCTGTATCTATTGGTTTAAACAGCGTCAAATACGGCGCTCAATGGTTAACAAATGCGATTCAAAAAGCTAATGACTGTGTAGTTAAAAATGTGCGAAATGGAGGAACTACATTAAGCCTAATTTTGGCTATTGGACGAGAATTAATGATTGCTCATATAGGCGATAGCCGCATTTTTTTGTTGAGAAATGGTTATATATGTCAGTTAAGCGAAGATCACTCTCTAGTAGCCATGCTACTCGCTAATGGTGAAATTACTTATAAAGAAAGTCAAGACCATCCAGAACGTAGTGTTTTACTAAGGTCTATTGGGACAAAACGGAATTTGAGTGATGGCTATATCCAAGATTTAACTCGTTTTGGCTCAGATTTATCGATGGGGCTAGAAAATGGAGATATCTTACTAATTTGCTCAGACGGTGTTTGGGATTTAGTTTCTAGTCATGAGTTAGCAGAAATTTTTGTAAATAATGAAAACTTACAATCTCTTGTGAATGAGACCATTGACAAAGTGATTTCTAGAGGAGCAACTGATAATGCAACTATTCTTGCATTGCAATGTTCTATCGAAAAATACTACGAATAATTTTAAGCAATTATTTTGTTTTAAAATATCGATGAAATTCAAATGATATCTATTTTTTGTTCTTATTGTTCTTACCCCAACCCACATAGTCAATTAAACTGCTTGAGTTGTGGTGCATTACTATCCTTTGATGAAGTTGACCCCAACCATTTATTTACTGGAACATTTCTTAAACAAGGACAGTATAAAATAGAAAAAACTTTAGGTCAAGGGGGATTTGCCATTACATATAAAGTAATTGATTTAAATAATAATTCTAGAGTTGTTGCTATTAAAGAACTGTGGCCTGAGAGGGCTGGTAGAGAAGGTTCAAATGTAAGATGGCCGTATACAATACCTCCAAACGAACGTCAGGTACAAATAAAAAAGTTTAAAGAAGAAGCTCAAAGACTTCTAGATTTAGTTAAGTTTAATCACCCCAGTATTGTTAAGGTATATGAATATTTTGAAGAAAATAATACTGTCTATATAGTAATGGAATTTATTGACGGTAAAACTTTGTTTAAAATACTAAAAGAAGAAGGAGTTTTACCAGAAAAACGTGTAAAAAAATATTTTTTGCAATTAGCATATGCCCTCAAAATAATTCATGGCAACGACATACTACACAGAGATATTAAGCCAGATAACATTATTATCAATCACCAAGACCGAGCAATCTTAATAGACTTTGGTGCTGCTAGAGATTTTTTATCAGGGAGAAGCAAAAACATGACCCAAATTCTGACTCCCGGATATGCCCCTCCAGAACAATATTCCCCTAGAGCTATCCGTTATCCTAGCGCAGATATTTATTCTTTGTGTGCTTCAATGTATGAGTTACTCACTGGTGAACTTCCTGCGAACGCTTCAGACAGGACGAGTTCTAAAACATCAACTCCTACTGGTACTGATTCCCTAATTCTTCCTCGACAGTTATCTTCCCATATCAGTTCGTTAATGGAAAAAATTATTTTAACTGGTATGAAGCTAAAAGCTGAGGAGCGATTTAAAGATGCAGACCACTTAATTGAAGCATTCAATGGAAATTTTATGTCTCCCTTGTTCATTAAGGCGAGGGAGTTAGTTAAAAATGGGAAATTAGCAGAAGCTGTTCAACTTTATGAGCGTTGTCTGCTGGAAGAACCTGATAATAGCAAAGCTGCTGTAGAAAATGCTTTAATCTTAACTTATTTAGTTAATCCACAAGCTGAAAATGCTGTATATCAAGCAATTAAACTTCAACCTAATGATGGCAGACTGTATGGGGCTTTAGGGTTGTTGTATTGTCGTCAATCTAACTGGCAAGAAGCTATTAAACAGTTACAAAAGGGAGTAAATTTAGCTCCTCATGAGTCTTGGATTTGGGCTAATTTAGGATGGGCGTTAGCAAAGTGTGGTAGTTTGCAAAAATCTTTAGTAGCAGTAGATAAAGCACTGGGACTTGATAAAAACTCAACTTTTGCATTGGCTTTAAAAGTCTGGATTTTTGTCAATCAACAGCAATGGAACTCTGCTATTACCCTTGCAAAACAAGCTATCTGGAATTCTCAACAAGCTAATTCTCAAAATATCGGTAATTTACAAACATGGATATATCCTTGCTTAATAGTTGCCTTGGATAGAGTACCAAATAAGTCTGTCATTGAACTGGAGAAATGCTTGCATGAGTATATAAATCAAGTACCTGATAGTGCTTTTATATACGGTTTTAATGGTTATTTACAAGCTCAACAGGGTCAGTGGGCTAATGCTATAGCTGAGTTTAATTTAGGAGTAGCTAAATCAAAGGTTCCTTTTTGGATATTGTTGAATTTAGGAATTTCTTATGAAAATGAGAAAAACTTGCAGACAGCTATTCAAGTTTACAAAAGCTGTCATCATTTGCAATCAAAAGATTTCTTTGTCCTCTTTCGTTTGGGGACAATACTAGGTCAAGAGGCTCAAAGGTTAGATAAGCAGGAGCTTTGGTTGGAAGCTCGTTCATATCTGGAACTAGCTGTGCAATTAAAACCTGATTATGCAGAAGTTTATCACAATCTAGGCTGGGTTTTGCATCACATTAGAAATAACAATGGCTTGATTGATAATCCTGCCAAAATATTGGCTACATATCGGCAAGCAGTCCAACTTTATGAGCAACAGAATAAATCTGCATTAGCACAACAAATTAGACAAGCCTTTCAAGTTCTAGGAGTTCAATTATAGAGGTTGTGTTAAAATTGGGTAAATAAATTACATAGATATCCCTCTTCTGTCACTATCCGAAAACACTTGCCTTTTCTAAAATATAGAGCTTTTGTATAGCAAGCGATTGCGCGATTATTTTCTAATAACAAATACAAGACCTATTTTTTTATAATAGTATAGCTTGTATTGATTGCCTCATGAGGCTTCTAGCGATCGCCCTCCCGGATACTTCAAAACCAGTCATAAACCTCGATTCTGAAGGAAGCGATCGCTCCCTTCAGCATAAGATAAGAATTACCTACATTTTCACATTACCAGATTCCTATATTAGAGACTTTAGGGAATAAATCTACTCATATAGTCTCTCCAAACTTGAGCAGCTAAAGTACTAGTACCACTAGTAGGGGTGTTTTCATCATTGCCTAACCAAACCCCTGTAACAAATTGATTAGGCATATAGCCAACAAACCAAAGGTCTCTTGCACGATTAGTTGTGCCAGTTTTACCTGCTACTTGTACTCCAGGGAGATTAGCTTTGTTTCCTGTACCGTCTTTTCTTTCCACCACACCTGTAAGGAGTCTAGTCATTGTTCTTGCTACTTCTGGCTTGAGTACACGACTTTCTGTTTCTGTATTATCAGAATAAATTACTCGACAAGTGCTGACATTTTGAATATCTTTACAGCTACTGCTATCAAAGATACGTTTAATGGCGTGAGGACGAGTTTTTATTCCCTCATTTGCCAGTACTGCATAGGCTCCAGTTAGCTCTAATAAATTTACTTCACTATGACCTAAAATCAATCGAGGAACAGCCTTTTCTTTCCCCTGAATATTTACCCTGAGTTTAGATTTAATGCCCATTTTCGTGGCAGTTGTGACCACATTATCAAGTCCAACATCTTTAGCTATTCGCAAAGCAATTACATTCTCTGATAGTGCTATGCTGTCATACATATCTAAGCTCTTTTTGTTAGTGTGTTCGCAAGGTTTAAATGGTTCCTGCTCTCCTTCCCAATCTAGTTTGTCACAAGAGTAAGTTTTTTCTGGTCGTATCCCCTGCTCAAGTGCAGTAGTATAGGCAAATACCTTGAAAGTTGAGCCTGGTTGCCGTTGGGCTTGTGTTACTAGGTTAAATTGCCTCCTTTGATAATCTACTCCACCTACTAGAGCTAGAATTCTACCGGTCTTAGGGTCGATAGTAGTGATTGCTCCTTGGGAAAACCCTTTAGAAATACCCTCTGTATCAATTATCTTTGCCAAGGCTCTCTCTGCCTGCTTTTGCATTTCTAGACTGAGACTGGTTTGAATGAAAAAATTACCTCGTTTAGCTCCCTCTCCTAGTAAAATTTGCAGTTCTTGATTTACACGGTCTGCAAAATAAGGAGCAATTCTAGTGTTCACATATTGACAGAATGAGGGAGCAGCTTGAATAGGATAAATCTTCGCTAAGTCGGCTTGCTCAGATGTAATTTTTTTGCTGGCTAGTAATAGATTAATAACTCTATTGCGTCTGTCTACTAACTCTTTATGACTGGCATCACTTCTATTTCTGCACAAATCAAAGCCATTGGGAGCAGGTAACATTGCTACTAAAGTGGCAATTTCAGATAGCTCTAATTTATTAACAGATTTGCCGAAATAAACTTTAGCAGCATCTTTAAAACCAAATACATTTTCACCCAAATATATATTGTCTAAATAATATAGCAAAATCACATCTTTGCTATATTGTGTTTCTAACTTCAAAGCAATTCCGGCTTCCTTAATCTTCCTCAATAAATTAAGTTGTTGTCCTCCTACATAAGAGTCGAATAAAGTACGAGCAAGTTGTTGACTTAAGGTACTAGCACCTTCACTAAACTTGTTTCTTTTAAAATTAATGAATATAGCCCTAGTAACACCCAGGATATCAATACCTTGATGCCAATAATAACGACTATCTTCTGAAGCGATTACAGCCTGGGACAAAAAAGCTGGAAATTCCGATAAATTCTTTGCTTCTTTGTAAACAAGATTACTCCGTTTGTACAGGGGAGTAAAATTACTAGCGTAGATAATTGAGGGTTTACGTTCAAGTATTGGTAAGGGGTTGACTGGAGGACAGATTACCCATGCCAATCCGCTCAAAACGAGAAACAGAATAGGTATAAAAAGGATAGCATAACCGCTACAAATAGCGGCACTGATATGTAAAGGAGGTGGGTTGAGAAACTTGATGCGGACAGAATTTGCGAACTCTGGCTTTCCTAAAGTCAAGACATCGCCATGCGTTAAGACAAATTCTCTGTCAATTTTTTTATTGCCCTGATATATGCCGTGTTGTGAACGCCTGTCCTGAATTACAAAGGGTTTATTTGGTAGAGAATTCTTGCGTTCTATGGAAAGGTGTTCTTTACTTACCAGGGGATTATCTACAATAATATCGGATACTCGGCGATCGCGACCAAGTATAAATCTATCGTGCAACAGGGGATATTCTTTTTCTTTTCCAGCAACCGGATTTCGCACTAGAAGTTTAGGTACTCTTGCAAATCGCTTCAGTTGAGGAAAGGTTTCAACAAGAGTTGTTACTATTTGTGAGATATTACTCCCTATAGTTCGAGATGTCTGCTGTATTGGAGGAGAAAGTCGAGAGTCAATCCACGTAAACAAGGCTTTCACTAACTCAGCAAATAAAGCCACATTCCCCTCCTTTATCTGTTCTGTTACATCATTTAATTACTATACTTTTGCAGAAATTGGCCTGAAACCAGCAAGCACTTCAGTGATAAAAAAGATTCAAACCACACTTTCCATGTATTACACGGGGAGGCCCTTGATCCGCGTTGATATCATCATTGATATCAATTTCTCCTAAATCTGGTATTGCATCCAGCTTTCATGGTGCATTTCTCCACCGGATGAAGGGAATTAAGTAAAACTTATGAATCAACGAGAGAATCAGGATTGTGGGCGGAGCGATTGATAAGCCTGGGTAAAGTGTGTGAAGTCGTTCACGAAACAATCACCTTTCCAGCGACAATAGAGTGTAATAGTAGCTTTCTACTCATAACATGCCTGTTGCTGAAATGAAGACGCTGACTGAGTTGGTGGAAGAGTGGTTGGACGTGCATCACGGTAAAACAAGGGCTTCGTATCACAATACCATTCGCAAGTTCCTAACTTTTACCTGTGTAGACGCGATCGCTGACATCCAGATCCGTCATGTTCGGGATTGGTTAGATTTCCTGCAAGAGGCAGACACGACCAAGGTAAAGCATCTCAACATCCTTAAGGCGTTCTTTTCCTATGTGACCAGTTTGGAGAAACCGCCTCTGACTCGCAGTCCTATCCCCAAACAGTTCAAGCTGCCCAAGCCGAAAGATACCTTGGTTGAGCGTATTCTTACGCCGTCAGATGTGGATGCGATGATTGCGGCGACGACTGACAAGCGCAATCGGTTAATTTTAAAGACTTTGTATTTAACTGGGATTCGGGTGTCTGAGTTGTGCGGGTTACGTTGGAAAGATGCGATCACTTCTCGCGGTGGCGGTGGGCAGATTAATGTTTACGGCAAGGGGGGGCGCACTCGTAGAGTCCACGTTCCCCAGTCGCTATGGGTGGAATTAATGTCACTGCGCTCTGAAGCGTTGAAGGATGCACCTGTGTTTGCCAGTGCGACAGGTAGACCCTTGGCCCCTTCCCATATTGACCGAGTGGTGAAAAGGGCGGCGAGGGCAGCAGAATTAGAGAATGCTATGAATGTTTCAGCGCACTGGTTTAGGCACAGTCATGCTACCCACGCATTAGATGAAGGTGTTCCGGTGCATTTGGTTCAGGCTACTCTTGGGCATACAAGTTTAGATACAACGAGTAAATATCTGCACGTTAGCCCTGATAGGAGTTCTGGAGAGGTTTTAGTTAAGCGATGGTCTGAGCCATTTTAATTAGCAATTGCCCTTAAACCTAATATCTCTAATTCTTTAGTTGCTACCCATAATCTTCTGTAAAAGCCTCTTGGGGTAGAGATTGTGCTAATTCATCTAGCCTAATTGTTTTTTGAATATTTTCTTTCTAATTGACAATGACTTATTTTTTATTCTTTAGTTTTGTTTAAGTCATGTAAATGCTGGGTTTCATTATTTTTCAGGGACAACTAGCTATTTTTTGTTTATAGTACCGATCCTAATGAAATAGTGAATCTTCTAAAATCGCTTTTTAATCAGCAATATTTAACTTTATATCTTTTATGCCTGAGGCTAAACTCGACTTGAAAAAATCCTCGATAGGAATACCCCAGTTGTTAGCAAAATCATCATTCAATTCATTACAAGCCTCAAAATTGTATAAAGTACCCTTATAGTGACCTGGTTTTCCATGAATAGCTACCACATTGCCAGTGTCATTGAACACAGGAGCACCACTCATTCCCCTAATAGTTATATTAGTATATTTTACTTTGTAGCCTTCTTTAATATCTTTCTTGTTATATTCTTCCAGCTTTGAGCCTTTTGGTAACGCACTAATATATGAAACTATTTCAGAAACTTTACCTTTGTTAAATTCATACTTTGGGGTTGAACAATCTCTCCATCCAGATATATAAACGGACGAATCTTTCTTCAATGCTTTGGATAGAGTAGCGGTTTTATAAGTTCTGCCATTAGCATTAAACTCTACAATTGCCAGGTCGAGGTTTTGGTCTGGTTTCACTTTTTTATATTCGATTAAATATTCTATTCCATCAAAAGTTTTAAGCGTGTATTTATCATCAATAGGTCCTGGGGGTATACCAACAACGTGACGAGACGTTAGTACATAGTATTTATTACCTTTTTGAGCAATAATTACCCCAGTGCCAGTGCCTCTGGCGTTGATAAATACCGTTGTATCTACAGCTATCTTTTTTATTCGTTCAGGAAAGTTGCTGCATCCTGATATACTCAATAATAAAGTCACATAACTAACAATTATTCTTAGATTTAACATATAAAAAATGCTGTGTTATCTTTAGTGAAACAGATAATAAATTTGCTAGTTTTTTTTAATTTATTGATCTTTTTCATAATTAATTAGTCTAAATAATTTGTTAATGTAATTAAGCTTTTCTTCTTGAATTGAAAATTTTGCATTTATTTTGTCTTTGTATTTATAGCTTAAAACTCATTTTTCCTCTTTTTTTAATTAGATTTTATTTAATTTGATTCAAAGTCTGCCTCTTGAATTGGTGGATTTTTTGCGGGTTCTTTTATTTCTGGAAGTTTTTCTTCTAGTTCTTGACTTGATTCATGATTTTTTTCTAGTTGTTCAATTTTTTTTAATGCAGAATTTAAATTAAATTTTTGATTAATGATTTTAGAAATACATATTAACATGAAAAAGATTTCTAAAATCACTAAAACTAACACTATTATCTTGTATTTAGCTAACTCTTTCGATATAAAGTCTGAACTTTCGGAACTACTAAAGTCAAAGGTATTATTTTTTTCGTATAATAAATTAAAAAATTTAATATTTTTAATTTCGGGTAAAATTTTATTGAATGGCTTTTTGGGAGCAAGTTGTAAATAGGTTTCGATTGGGATGCCCAGCGCCAAGGATTGTTCTTGAGTTATTTGAGGAGTCCCAGAATTATCAGGATATCTATATTGGCGAGATGCTGGGTCATCCTTACCCCTACCATTTATACCTACTAACTGACCCTGACCATTCAATACCGGACCACCACTGGTTCCTGCTTTTGTGTCATTTGTATAACCAATCTGATATCCATCAACTAAAGGTCTATCGATTAAGAATACTTTTCCAGAACTAAAGAAGAATTTGGCAGGACAATACATTTCTACTGAAGAAAGGTCGCACGGAAATCCGGCAACAAATACTTTACTGTTATCTTTTAAGTTTGATGATTTACCTAAGGTAGCTTTTTTGTATTCATAGGGGCTATAAAACCACAATATCCCTAAGTCGTTATTCTTCAACTTTGTCTGTGAATATTGATGTGCTTGGTGGATCAACCCGTCATGAGTTTGAATATAGTACCTACTGTTGTATCTTGATAAGACATGATGATTGGTTAATACCAAATAAATATAAAATGATTGCTTATCTTGTTTTATTTGTTTTCGGGCTATTAAAGTTCCCGAAGCACTATTATCTAAAATTAGTCCATTATCCCACTCTTGCTGTTGAGGATTTACCGAAAATACTCGAGTTGTAATCAAACTAGCTTTATCACGTATGATGTCAACTGGGAATTCGGCTTGACTAACCAGTACGGGAGATATGGTTGTTTGGGCATAACCGAGAGAAATGAAAGTTTTTATGGATGGTTGTAAAACTAAACCACCCATGCAAACTAAAGCAACAAGAACAAAAGTAGGACATTTCATGGAAAATACTTTTATTCTAGATACTAGTACAAACCTCGCTAGCGATAACCTGCTTCCCTTGAATGAGAGCATTGATATTGACATATACAGAACAAGATCCTTCTCTCAAGGGAGCATTGGATGAAAAATTACGGTCGTTTAAGCTAAATAGGTCATTTAATACTGCCTTTGGATTCGGTCTATTTGAGTGATTGACTAGAGTCAAAAGCAAATGTTGACAGCCATTACCCTTTTTGTCTGTAATACAAATAACGGGCTGCTTATTCATGATGCCATGCGTAATATACTGACTACCTTGAGTGAAAGATTGATTTAGTCTTCCAGTAACTTCTTCACAGCGTCTTTGTGGCGTATAGTCTCCTGTAGCACCCTGAAGCGTCCAGCGAATCATTTGTCTTACACTCGACCATTCATTCTTTTTGATGACAGTTGTCGGCGCACCATTAACCGTTTTACAAGCAAATCTCACTTGCTGTGCTAAAACAGGACTATTCGTCAAGGCAGCATTGGAGACCAAACCGATAGTGACAGATGCAGCTAAAACTGATACTTTATGTAGGATTTTCATAACTGAGTTTGCCTTTTTGATCATGTTTTTGCTCTTGAAAAAGTAACTAGATTGACAGTTTTGAACAATTTTTTTTGGTTATAAAAATTAAAAATAGTTTAGTTGGAATTTTCAGGACGACAAAATATGTCAGTGCTAGAACAACCAGATGAACTTGAAGTGGGCGTTGGTATTGGAGTAGAAATTGTTGTTGAAGGCTCAAATACAACTCGTATCCCTATAAACAAAATTTCCTTAATTTTAGAGCCTTGGAATATAGCAACAACAAACACAATAGTAAAAATTGTTACACCTATATAAAATCGATCAAAAATCTTCATTGCTTCCCCTATAGGAAATTGACTCTTAAAAGGCTGGGACTTCATTTTTAATGGGGCATCTTGGCTCTCAACCTCAGGCATAGTTATACCTCTCTTCCGGCTTTATACGATGATAACATTATGATAACAAATGATAACTTAATAATTGCAAAAAATTTTGGTCATACTACGTAAGAGAGTTTCGGCTATGCTCAAGATTACTGAAAATTTCCGCTTTTTCGCCTACAGCCTTTGCTGTGATTGCTTTATATGGATGACATCTAGGGGGTTGCAATAACTGAGAAGATTAGCGAAAGGATTTTTACTTTGCCTAAAACAGATGTACCTCTCATATATTTGGATGGCATTGATAACATTAAGCTCGTATTTGTGATCCAATCTGCTATAAGTTGTAGTTGAGTGCGGGACTGGTAAATTCGTCTTAGCACTCAGTTTCACCACAAATAGGTTGTGGGACGACGTGATTACTCACCAAACCCGTTTGGACGGGCACAGGCTCTGACTTTTCACGGGATATGGAAAAGGAAAAGCAGTCTGGGAATCAGCGTAGGTAGGGTTTTTCAAGATCAAGAGAATAGAGATGCCCGCTATGCTCGGTTTGCGTGAGATATCGCCGAGAAAGCCAAAAAAAGGCTAGTAACGTTACTGATAAGGGAATGCGTAAGCGCATATATATGGACTTGACAAACCACAACTGCATGACCAGCAATGCTTGGCAGGGTTGATTTTGTTTTCATAGGCAATAGTTGTGATAACATAGAGATCGAAGGTTAACATATAGTTAACGTAATTAGAGCCTCTTAAAATTTGGCTTGTATTCTACCAAGCAAATACACCAGTTAGGATACAAACTAGCTCCTTTGGATATGTAATCATATCCCAATTGCTTACAATTTAGTGGCAGTAGACACAGATGTAAGCTGTTGCGCCTACAAGTTGCATCATTCTGATATTGGGTAAAAGCTTCAACCTCTCTCCCTTTTTTCTCTGAACACTACGATCTCATGCTTAAGTCTAAGACCAGATAAGTCTAAGAAGAGAGGCTATTTTTAGCAATATTCTGCGATTGTGACATCTAGGGGGGATAAAGACTTTATCCCTCTAATTGACAGAAAGTGCGCCTATGTGAGAGAAAACTCATTAACTCTCAATGCCCAGATAGAATTAGCTGAGCGGTACTTTCTAGCAACCAATACAACACTGCTTCATTATCTCTAATGTTGTATTGCCGATGTGCGAAAAAAGACATAGGATAGTGTTACACAATTAGACACATATGATAACAAAGGAGTCATCATGAGTACTAATCTTAATCATTTTATTTCCGCGAGAATTCCTAGTAAATTAGATGATGAAGTCGAAAATCTTGCTAAGCGTAAGGGTGAAAAAAAAAGCAAAATATTAGTTAATGCTTTAGATCATTATTTAAAATACTATGAAGCTCAAGAAAAGTCTGAAGAAAATTTTAGTTTGGATTCAGATGACAAGCAAACAATCAATAAAATTGAAAAGCTAGTATTAGTTATAGTTAAAAAGCAAATGCAAGAAGTTCAAAATGAATTTAAAAAAGAAGTTGAAAGGTTGGAAAAACTGTTATTTGAATTTTGTAGCCAAAATACTGTTATAAATAATAGCCAAAACTCGCGTTTAGATGACCAAAACTCACGTCTAAATGAACACTTTAGTCAGTTAGAAGAACTTCGCAGTAAATTTAAATTTTATATGCGTAATCCAGAAAATATACAAAAAATACAGTAACCCTAAATGGTGTTGAGTTAGGTCGAGGGAGAGTATTATCTCCCGCCCCTCCCAATTAGAACTGGAGGTCTGATCAGTTATTTTGCTCTAATACTTTACTGATTCAAGCCCTACTCAAGTGCGAATTTCTCCATGTTGCCGAATGTGTTCAACTAACCGCTTGGTTTCACCGCCTGCCAATTCTAGTTCTCTAAGATTGCCCACCAAAATGAACAATTCCCTTGCCCTACTAACGGCGGTATTTAGTAAATTAGGTTTGCGGTTAAGAAACCAAAAACTATGCTCTTGGTGGCACTGGTAAGGAGAAAAGATAATAGCTGCTTTCTCTCCTCCCTGGAAGGTGTGAACTGTGCCAATATCATCCCAAGAAAAGTTTCGCCAACGGTTAGATAGTCGATACTTGAGCGCGTTAGCTTGCTGCGAAAATGGCGACATCACCCCAATTGTTTTTGAGTTGTCATCCGAGTTAGTAGAGTACCCATGTTTTAACAAGGACGCAATTATAGTTTCTACAGCATCAATTTCTTCTGGATTGGTATTATGGGTGTGGCTTCCTTCAACGTGGTAAGCCAGCAGATGCTTGACCGTTGCAGTCTGCTGATCACCTGAAAGGATTTGCAGACCACCGGGATAATTGGGGCTGCAAAACTGAATAATAGGTGGAGTGCAACGGTAATGATTAGAGAGGATAATGCCGTTGCCTAAGTCGCCTTCTGTGCCACTAGCACCAGCAGCGCGATGATAAGCCGTAGCTGTGTATTTGGCAGTAGGGGCATAGCGATAATAGTCTTCATTCCCCATGCCACGATCCAGAAAGGCAGTTTTCAGATATTGTTTGATGGTATCGTCGCAAAGATTAATGATTGGCTCAATTTGTTGCGGGTCGCCAGCCACTACTGCCTGTTGCGATCGCACCAGCAAGGGAAATAATTGATGTATAAGAGTTGTCCCCGCTTCATCTACCAGTGCCAGCTTTACGCTATTGGGATGAAGGATTGGCAGCATATTACGCATTGATTGGAGGGTGGAGCTAATGACAGGGAAAATCAAGCTCAAGTCACGGTAGATGGCATCACTATCACTTTCTAACTTGAGCAATGCCTCTCCGTCGCCCGTCAAGACGCTGCCATAAGTTGATAATGCCCTCATAACGCTCTCCTTGCGTCGGAGAACTTCTTGCAATAGAAACGCCCAGGCACGTTGAAACAGTTCTACCTGTAATTGGTGGTGGTCGCGGTAAAAAAGATTGTAGAAATCCCCTTGTGGGTAACTATCGATTTGTTTCTCAATTTGTTGATGTCTGAAAAGTTTTAACTCTAGTTCTTTATTTAAAGCTGTTAGCTGGGTTTGAATTTCAGTTACTCCCCGGTGAAGATTCTGCCATTGTTGTGAAAAATCGAGTTTTTGGTTAACAGAAGTCTGGGCTGTGGTTAAACTAGGGTGGTCAAGGGGGGTCTGAAAAGGATGCCCTGTCGCCAAGGTGTTTAACACAGCTGCGTTGATCCGCAAAGCCAAGCGGCGAAAAATTCGTTGATCCGTAGTAGCATTAAGCCAGTTCAAGGCGCGTTTTGTGATGGAGTCAGACTCTTTTGGTAGTTCTCGTTCTGCCTGGGATAACTCTTCTCGTATTTGCTGGTAGGCATCAAGGGGAAAATTTGCATAATCAGACAAACTTGATAGCTGTTCAGTTAGGGCTTGTAACTCGGCAGACTTAGCTGCAATATCGTTATTGAGTGATTCGATTTCTCCATCCAATTGCGATCGCCGTTCGGTATCAGTAACTTTTTGAGCAGTATTCAAGCGGTCTTGCTCTATAAGTTGCTGAATTTCACTCTCGGCTTGCAGCAATTCAAGTTTGGCTTGTTGCCAAGAATCCTGATCAAATTCAGTCTGACGCAGCCAATCTTGGGTTGATTGCAGTTTGGGTAGAGTTGACTTACGGATATTAGCTTGGTTGCCGCCTGGAAGATAAAACTGTTGAGCAGGAGAATCTATAGCCAGTCGTTGTTGGAATTTTTTAACGGTGCTGTTATTAGCGCCGACAAAGAATATTAAATTATTTGCATCATCAAGACCCTGAACAAGCCGTAACGCCCGATTCACTACTTGCTGTGCTATGAGGTGCAAAAACACTTCTGTTTTTCCAGTACCGGGTGGCCCACAAACAGCAGTTAGTAAGTTCTCTTGGGCGTGTTTCAGGACAGACGCTTGAAATTCATCAGGTGCATGAGAGGGAAAAGCACCCCAGAACATCACCTCATGTTTGGGTGATTGTGGCTCTCCCCATAAGTACTGCATTGCTGGGTGAGTTTCAGTTAGCCATTCGCTATTACAGTCAGGTTGTTGAAGTTCCTTAAGGATTTCTTGCAGGTCTTGCTTTAGAAGGGCATTGTAGGGCGTAAAGTCGCAGCGTAGCAAATAAGGTTGCTGAGAGGTTTTGTAGTTTCCTTGGGGTAAGTCTACCAATTCAAGAAAGTCTCGAAGCGTTGGGAATCTTCCTTTAAATGTATCTTCTAAAAATTTTCCAATTCCTGAAGCAACAATCAGTGATTCGGCTTGCTCCTCCTCTAGCCCGTACAGCCGCATCAAATTAACAACCACTGGCTGAAACTCGTACTCGGTCAAGTCCCAGCCAGTTTTGCGGTAATTACCTTTGAATATAGGTGAAATATCAATTGTGAACAGAGGCAAGTATTTCAGCTTTTGGTCTTTGCCCTTGCCGTTGATTATATAGATTTGTGGGAAAGCAACAGCCATCTGAACATCATTTTTGTTACCTCTTTTAGCTGCCTGTTGCTGTTGCTGGAATTGCGTAAATACTTCGCTATCTAACAGTAGCTTGTTGCCAACAAGCTGCACTCCCTTATCTACTACTTTTGAATAGATATCTGAAGAACGCTCGACTTCAGCTTGAGTCAGTTCTTCTAACCTGATATAGCCTAACCAAGCTTGTACTATCTGGATAAGTTTTTCTGACTCTAGCATGGTCACTTAAACATGAATCTTAGGCACTAAAGCTTAGTATAAAAAATATTTGAGCATTTTGCCTTCTACGTCCTGGTTTTGGTATGTCAGGTTACTCAACATTTGTCAGCGTCTCCAGTTGTGCAAGTAGTTTTTCTATCTGTTTGCGCTTCTTCGGGTCTGACCAAATGCGTGATTTTCTTAGTTTGGTAGTCGCAGTAGTAAAACGTTCTTTGTAATTGTTAGACTCGGTGTTTGGGGTAGAGGCTGCGGCTTTCTTTTCACTAATGCGCTGCCTGATTTCGCTTAAAGACCAGTTGTTGGCAATAGCTTGTTCTAAAAACTCAACACGCTCATCTAATTTCTGAATCTGGGCAATGGCTCTAGCTTTGGTGTACTCAAGTGAGCCTTCCCTTAGTGCATCAAGGATATCTTCTGGGAGGTTTAACAAGGGCAGGCGGTTCTTAACGAAAGATTCCCAGGTCATTAACCCTAAGCCTTCAAACACTGTTTCAACGATTTTGAGGTCTTGGTTTACAGCAGGCTCATGATTAAGGACTGAATCATCCGTTTCGGTTTCGCCCATAACGTTATGGGTAGATAATTCAATATCACCTTTATCGTCGCTGATAGCGTTATTAGTGGACTCAGTTTCAACTCCGCCCATAACGTTATGGGTAGGTTCATCACCTTCGCCATCGTGTGCGCCCATAACGTTATGGGTAACTGTAGATGCTTTGTTGTGTAAGCGTTGTAGACGATATAGTAATGGGGGTATTTCCTCAACGCTTCGACTCAGTTTGAGAGACAGCAGTTGCAGGATACCTTCAGTTTCTTCAATGGGGTTAAGGTCTTCTCGAAGTAAGTTTTCTATCAAAGCCAACTGAAACGCTTGGTCATCAGATAGCTCACGCACAACCACAGGTGCAGCTTCAAGTTTGGCTTCAATTCCTGACCTGTAGCGTCGTTCTCCTGCTACTACTTCGTGTTTACCTCCGCCAATTGGACGCACCAACAGAGGTTGCAGGATGCCATGCTGCTTTATCGACTCGGTTAACTGCTTTAATGCTTCCGGGTCAAAATAACGGCGCGGTTGATTCGGCGGCAGAACAATTTGGTCTAAGGGCATGGATTGAGCAGAACCAGCATTCGCTACGCCTGTGGTGTCCCAAGGTACATCAATTTTGCTTTTAAGGGGCTGGCTGGCTTTAGTAGTGCGTCTCATTTTAAGGATTCTAAACTAACGGCGATTTTTTTCAAGATTTGGACAGATGGGTGCTTTGGTTCGTAAACTGCAAGGGGCATTCGTTCTTCT
This sequence comes from Nostoc sp. ATCC 53789, assembly GCF_009873495.1. Classification (GTDB taxonomy): domain Bacteria; phylum Cyanobacteriota; class Cyanobacteriia; order Cyanobacteriales; family Nostocaceae; genus Nostoc; species Nostoc muscorum_A. The sequence goes on from NZ_CP046711.1 coordinate 17,923, forward strand.
GAAGCATCAACAAAAGCAGTGGAGCGAGGAATGGGCGCAAAGACAGTTCCGGCGCTGGCTAGTTGTTCGGTGATAGCTGCTAGGGTACGAGTGTCCTGGGAGTTACGGGCATCGTATTTTGTCGGCACAAATCCGGCTATTTGCAATTTGCGGTTTGGTTTGTTACGTACTGTAGCAACCGTTTTTAGTAATTCGCCTGTTCCCTCAAAGGCTTTGAAATGAGTTTCCAAAGGCACGAGAACATGGGTAGCAGCTACAAGGGAGATGTAACTTAGTAGCCCTAAGCTGGGAGGGCAATCTATGAGGATGAAATCGTAATTCTCTTGGATTGGCTCAATGGCTTCTTTCAGGCGGAAATCGCGCATGGAAGCACTAACCAATTGCATTTCTGCCGTACTCAGAGAGATGTTGGCAGGGGCTAAATCCATGCCGTGAATCCCCTCATGAATTGGCAGGGGTTGTTCATCCACAATGGCATTGTTGACAGTTTGCTCTATGTCTCTTGGAACCAAGCCCATAAAGATAGTTAAGCTGGCTTGGGGGTCTATGTCGATGAGCAGAACACGATGACCCAATTGTGCTATTTGGTAGCCCAAGTTTTGGGTAAGGGTGGTTTTGGCAACACCTCCCGCCTGATTAAAAACTGCGATGATTCGGCTCATAAGTGAGTTTGTTTACCTGCCCCGTTACAACTAAAGATAACTGGTGATGGGGCAATCGGTACTGTTTATTTAGGGATGGGGTAAATCTCACTACCAATATACAACTCATTCGCAGTGAAATCTCTAATTACAGCGAGGGCTAATTTTTGCTCAAGCTTGTGCAAAGAAGGCATAATCATCAAAACTAAACCGAATATTGCTGACTATATCTAAGATTTTTTCATGCTCGTTTATTGCCACTGCTTCAGGCGGCAACAGGGGAGTGAGCGGCATATTAGGATCATCATCTCCAGTTTAGGAGCCATTCGATTTTAAATTTCGCTGTCTTCGGGCTTCTCTCTTCTGCTGGGCTTTTTTTTGCCTCTCATGATCTGCTTCGTTTTTTTCCTTAGTAACAGTCTCTTGTGCTGGTTGGTGTGAGCCAGTTGGAGCTATGGATTTAGGTGGCTGACTCTTCTTACTTGATAAGCCAAATCTTTTCTGTACATCATCCCAATCGCCTACCACCTCATCATCAACGCACTCAGCTTTAAAGGCTTGCTCAATCAAAGGTAAAGAATTTATTGCATTGAGGTCAGTCAGCGCCCAAATGATATGAGCATTTAATTCAGGACTATTTTCTTCAAAAGATTCTAGTTGGAAAGACAGAGCAGCAACACATTGTGCGTGATGCTCTGGATATACTGCGGTAATTCTTTTAATGGTAACAATAGCTTGAACTCGCCAACTTTCCTCATGAGAGTCATCGGCAAGATAAGCAGCGAGTGCTGGAATTGCGCTTAAACCAATCAGGCTTAAAACATCTGTTAAATCTTCAGCTAAAACGAATAATACTTCATTATCAAAAGCATCATCCATTTTAGGAAATAAGCTAATCAATGGCTCAATTGCTGATGATGCGCGGAGTTGTCCTAATGCCCGAACTGCATGAATCGGTGCGTATTCTAATAAACTGTCTTCACCAAAAAAATCATTTTCATCATCCGGTATATTGTATAAATCCTCATCCGTTGCCATACGGATCAACTCAGGAATATCCTCGGCAGTGATGCCTAATTCCTGATAGTCAGGCCATTCATCTGGGGATAATTGTCCAGTTCCTGGCTGATAGTCAAGTAATTGATTAACAGGAGATGAGTAACTATTTCTTGGCATAAAATATCTAAGTCAATTTTTTACTGGAGTTTGGACAACCTTTTTGATTGCACTTTACTCTTAACAGTTAATTAACCCCAATTACAACCACATCAGGGGGAATACTGCACTACGGTAACGAGCGTTTTTGTTGCAAGGCATCTCTGTTAAACTGCAACGCACTACTTACTTTAAGCGGGTTTTGGAGTGTATGCCGGCGACTGTTTTAGCTGCTTCACCAGAAAGCTAGTTCCGGCATAGCTCCAAAACCTGCAACAAGTCAAGGGCGATTCTTTAAGGTCACAAGCTAAAACCACGATCCTGCTGTCTTTGCTTTTCTTGCTCCTCCCTGAGATGAGCTTCTAGTTCCTGACTCCAATCAGGATTATGGGTTTTAAGCCTTTTACCCTGTGGCAACAATTCTAATACTGCACTAGCTGCGTTATTCCCTTCTGAATCATTATTGAATGCTACAACCACCCTATTGAAACTCTTGAGAAATTCCATAGGTAGATTATTCGGGTCATCAGCTACTATCAACATGGTTCTAGTTGGTGGTAGCCCTTTGCAACTTGAAATCAGGTAGGTGGCTGCTGACATCGCATCAATCGGTGTAGAACACAAAAAGACGTTTTCTACCTTGTCCGTTGGTTGCCCTCCCAATCTCAGATAAAACCAACCATAAGGTGTAGAGGTGTTTTGGTCGTACTCCACAGCACGATGATTTTCTCTAGGCTTTGACCAAATTAATGCGCCAGTTTTTTCACCATCTAAATTACGCTTGATAAACAAAATATTTCGTTGCTCATCCATGTAAAGCAACTGATTATTATGTAATCCTTGCGAAATATAATCTGGTATGTAGCGTTTCTCGTTCAAATACTTGTGTAATACTTGCCAAACAACTTTATCCTCTGGTGGTGGGGTGAACTGGGGCTGTTGCTGTTTGCGTTCAATATCCTGAAAGAGTTTTTCTAACTGCTCAACTGGGAGTGGTTTAACAGGTTTGAGCAGCAATTCATGAATAGGTTCATCATCACGTTCTGGTTGGTAGTCAATGCCAAGATGTTTTTGCAGGCCAGGGAAGGTATAAGCTGCACCTAATTGTGTGCCACTGAAAGCTTGCCCATCTTTTTCATAAGAAATTCCTTTAGACTTACCGTTCCTAGTCCATCCTGTTCTCACACTGACACTAGCTTGTTGCAGCCGCATGATCAGCGTTGGCATTTGGGGATTATCAACACTAGCCCTATCAATTGTCTGCTGAATCTGCTCTTTAATGGTACGCTCTGGTGGGGTATCGCGCTTACCCAATGAATATTCTTCTTGTTCTCTTATTATGCGCCTGATTTGCCCTGTGCTGGGTGTGCGATTCAGTTTCTCTCTACTGCCCTGCACTTGCACTAACTCATAGTCCTGTTCAATTTGTCGCAGAACTTTTTCAGAACGAACATAATCCCAAGAATCATGCACTACTAGCCCTGTATCTATCCTAATTCTACTGGCTGCAATGTGGATGTGGTCGTCGTCGGTGTTATGGTGACGGAAGATGACAAACTGATTGGCATCGAAGCCCATTTCCCTCATGTAGCGGTCGCCAATCTCGCTCCACTTTTCATCATCTAATTTATCGTCTTTAGCTGCTGACAGTGAGACATGGTAAACAACACGTTCTGCATCAGAATTTAGTTGTCGAGACAGCTTAAATTCCCGCGCCAATTCACGGGCATTTCTTCCACTCATGTTGCCGCCGATTAGTTTGGCATCTTCACGGGATTCCAAATAATCCAGCAGCTTGCGAAAACCTCTACCCTTCGTCTGCTTCCCAATCATCCTCTTCGTCTTCCTCTTCCGAATCTTCCGAATCAACATCATCCGAGGCAATGTCTCGTCTGCACTGATGCAGCAGTTCTAAAAGCTCTCTTAGTAGTTGTGGATCAGCAGGTAAAGTTCGCCCAATTTTTAGGGCTATGTTGGTTGCCTTAACAAGCTGGTTTAGATTGTTCCCGATTTGTCCTAATTCCCAATATGTTTGTAGACTAATCTTACTCAGTCGTTTGGGTAATGGGCGCATCAACGCATTGCGTCTCATAAGTTCACTTGCTGACATCCCCGCGTCAAGTGATTTTATTCGCAGCAAGTCCAGTTCTATATCACTCAAGCGAACTGGGAATATATGCTTTCGGACTAGAGCTTTTGACTGCTTGCGATTCGCCATAATTCGAGAAGATTCAGGGACATTGCGAGGGGGGTTTTTAGGGGGGTGAAACCCCACTGAACCAGCTTTGCCGTTCGAGCGCAGCGAGACAAAGCGTAAGCTTTGAGGCATGGCTGGCTTCTAGCCCATTTTCGGGGGTAGGGAGGGGTCGAATGCTACGGCTGTACGGAGGGTAAAGCAGGGGGCTAAAGGCAGGAGTATAAAGGCGTAGCCGTGCTGCTAATTATCCTACAACTTACAAGGGGGGATAGCAACGGCGTAGCCGGAATTTGAATCAAATCAAGTAGTCGGTAAATTCTGGTTCGGCGTAGCCACTATAGAGGAGATAAAAACGGTGTAGCTGCTATATGAAAAATCTCTGATTCAGCGAAGCTGCCACACAATATAATAGTCCGGCGTAGCCGCAATACTAAAAAATAATTCAGCGTAGCTGTTTTAAGTAAAATTCTCTGATTCAGCGTAGCTGTAATAGTCAGATTGTTTAGCATTAGCTTGAATAATCAGACCAGCGAAGCTGCCACACTAAAAAATCTAAGGCGTAGCCGTCAAACTGAAAGCGCGATTCGGCGTAGCCGCAATAGTCAATTTTTTTGAGGATTTTGAATCAAATTATTTCAAATAGCCGATAATTATCACTTAATCGGTATTCACGAGATAACCATGAGTGAGCATCAGAATTCAGAAGTAATTACGAAAGAGAAGATTGATAAGGCCATCAATCTGCTGAAGGATCAGAAGCCAAAAGAACGAGAGGATATATCGGACAGAGAGGCCATCAGGAAAATGAGACGGTACATTGAGAAGCTGACCTCTGATAAGTATGGCTATACTTACGATGAAGTGTCAGAGATGTTGAAAGGACTGGGCATTAACTTGAGTGGTGGTCGGATTAAGTATTTATTAGGTGAAGTGAAGAAAAGCAGCCGTCGCCAGAAAAAGACATATAGCTTACCTAATTAAATCGTTATGGAATAGTCAAATTTCTAAACAACAGAGTAAAATTCTCCAGGTGCTGACTCCGTGTAATTAGGAGTTATATTTTTGATATATCTCTTTTTCAAGTTCCAGCTTTTCTTCATCTATTCGTATTATCATGTCATCTTCTTCTCCAGATTCATCTGGTATGAGTTGATATAAACCCAACTCACAACATTCTGCAATTACAGATATCATACTTGTGAGACTTTTATAGACTCTTAATGGATTCTCAATAAAAATGAAATCAATAAAATAAACTGGGGATGGCTCAATATCGCCAACTACATATAGTATTCTTTTGTTCTCAAACAAAGCAATAGGAAACCATTTCTGATCCCAGCCTTTATAATCATCAAATGGCTTATCCATCATGTTTGATTGCTCAAACTGCCAGAAATCATAATAATTTGAAACAGAGTCTTGTAAAGTACTGAATGAAGTGGGCAAACTACTAAATAACTGATTGGGAAATAGAAATTCGACTGGGGGATAATAATTGTTAAAACCAAGGTCGGCTATTCCATTTCGCCATTGATAAAGTTCATAGATTTCCTCAGATAACTTAAAGGGTAAATCTTTGACTATTTTATCAATCTGCTGCCGAGTTAAACCGGGGTTATAACAATCAAACAATTCCAGATTTGTAGATTCTAACCAATCTAAAATATATTCAAGTCCGTCTGTAAGTTCAGACATATAGATAATCTGCTTGCTCGATAATCAAGAACAAAAAAATTTTGAACAGTCTCGTCTAATATAACCAGAATTGTAGTTGGTTACTGGAGTGTCTTTTGTTACTAATTAGTTCAGTAGTAATTGAAAACCGATAAATTCTATAACGTCACTGTCAAGTTACAACTCTGTTGCATTGAGGCAACGGCTCTTAGAATGGATTCATTTGAGTAAACTTCGGTGGGCAAACAACGAAAGAAAGTCATCGGCAGGTCAACCCTCACTCTTATGTCACAAAAATGCAAAACCCGGCGCATCGCCCTAGTACCAACAACTTGGGCAACTTCTGCCACTGACTCTAACAGGTAATCTGGTGATGACTCCGATTCAGTGATCAACATCGGGAAGTATTTACGGGCTAACCACTTTTCATCGTCGTCTAAGTCAGCCAAATTTTTATTACTACCGCTATTAAGACTATCTAATAGCAGGAGTAATATTTTTTCTTTCCGTAGCCCAGCCCTAGAAGCATTACAATTCTCAAAGCTTTAGTTTAATTAGACTGATGACGTTCACCTATTCTCTATACCCAGATAATTGGTCAGAAATTGCCACTTCAGTTAAGCAACAAGCCCAGTGGCGTTGTCAAAAATGCGGGTTACACTGCATTCCCCCTGGTGAAAAAACATCACATCTAACACGCTCAAAACGCAGGGTGTACACCCTACAGGTTCATCATTGGGACAGAAACCCAGCAAATAACCACAGAGGCAACCTTATAGCTCTTTGTAGTGCTTGTCACCTTTTATACCATAGAGGTGGAAAATCAAATGTTTCACCGGGGCAGCTATCTTTGTGGTAAATAAGTATGGATGATGATACTCAAGAACTAATCGCTATCCAGGAAGAACTCTCAGGAATCAGCGAACGCCTGAGAAAGATTTTTCCGTCAACTCATCCCCAATTTGACAGCGTGTTTGAAGACGTGGGTGCAGCTTCTTATTACATCCGCGAAGCTGGTTATCGTCTAGAATCAGTTCTTACGACTGTTCAAGGTGATAGCGCAGGTTCTGCGAGTGATGCAGAGATTTCAGAAACTGAAATTGAGTAAACTTCAGTAGGCAAACAACTCAGTACAATCATCAGCAGTGAAGCCCTAACTTGAGAGCTACATCTGTGTAAAACTCGCCGCATCGCCGTACTACCAAGAACTTCGGTAACTTCCGCAATCCCATCTAGGGAAGTTGGGAGTGATGATTCTGATTCAGCAATCAACATCGGGAAGTATGTACGCGCTAGCCACTTTTCATCATCGGTTAATTCAGCCAAATTTTTATTACTACCGCTATTAAGACTATCTAATAGCAAGAGTAATAATTTTTTAAAGTGCTGCCAGCCCCCCCAGCGTTGGGTAAATCGGCTCACCCATCCTTGTGTAGTGTCTATGATTTTGGCGATCGCCTTTTGTCCAATTTTCTGGTGTGACTGCCAAAGCTGGGTAAACGCTTTGACGATGGCGTGTCCCGTCTGTTGATCTCGGCTACCCGCTTCGGTGCATATAGAGCAGGCATCGACAACCTCTAACTTGATTCCGGGCAGTTCATCTAAGAGAAAACTAAGGTCATAGTCAGCGCAGAAGTAGAATGTTAGCTCCACATTGGGGCGACGATGAGCGCGTAATCGCCCAATCTCTTGGATGATTTCTGCACGGATCAGGTCTGTGAGATACTTTTGGAAAGCGCTGTTTTTATCTTCCAGGTTGACTGGTTCACCAGTCATCACCTGATATTGTGCTGCTAAAACACCGATGTTTTGGTAAGGAATGCCGAAACTTGCGATCGCATCACACTCACTAAAGCGATTAACACCACGCCCATCGACAAAGTGACCATATTCTGTGCGGCCCTCAGCTTGGGATGCAATCTGTTTCCAATCGATAATGCCAAGGTTGGGGCAGAGTTTTTTCAAGGTTTCTTTGAGGGCATTAACACGAGCGCTAAGTGGAAGGGAGCGATTTTTGGGCAGTTTACCCAGCCCCGTGACGTTGACGACTTTTAAATTGCCGTAGTCAGGGCGTTGTTGCTCAATGACTAACACAGGCTCATCGATGCCCAGTTTCAATTTCAATTGCTGAGATTTGAATGTGGCATCAAGATAAATATTAAATTGGGCAGATTTGGCCAATTCAGTATGTTTGGGGTTTCGTCTGTAAATGCTGAGTACACCCCATTGAGATTCAAAACTACCATCACCTTTCCAAGCTTCGAGAAAGTCAGGCAACCAGTAATTAGGCAAGTCAAGAAACTCCCTGCCTGCCGTTCGTGCGCTGTCTTTAACTACCTTTTTGGCAGCATAACGAGCGGCAGAACTTTTTTTGAGTTGTTTATCTTGGGTAATATCAATTGAGTCCAAGTCTTCTAAGAAAGTTAAATCAGGTTCTGAGGCTTGGCGAATGGCTTCGATATCTAAACCTGTGGGGAAAGGGGGCAGCAGCGCACGGATGCTGGCATCATCAAAGCCGTAGCGGTCAGTAGGTTTAATTTGCTGAGTAAGCAGTTGGCGTAAAACTAAGAGTGCAGGTTGCAGCTGTGACAAGAGATTTGGTTCTAACAGTAGCAGCTTGCCGAGGGTGGTTTCAAAATCGCCTCGGTTCACATCAACCGAGCGCACGGGTTTGATGAGTGTGCCAGCTTCTTCCCATAACCGCCCAACGGTGAAAGTTTGGTCAGCAGCGTTAGTTAAGGTGACTGGTGTAGAGTCTGGGTGCGCTCTGAGTTCAGAATAATTTTGAATTGCACTGCGCTTTTGAAAGCGGAAGCCAAAACCGTCCCCGTAAGCAAAACGGCACTGATTTTTAAGGGAACAACCGCCACAGATGGGACTAATGCCGCTCTCTTCAAAATCAAGGCTGCTAAAATTCTTGTTGCGGAAGGCGTTAAATAAGTAAGTTCTGTGACAATTGCCGTCAGTGTCGGCAGTCTCACCCGCTTTAGTCCACAGTTTAAAGTCCTCACCTGTAGGAGTTTTGCGGGTGGGATCTAGTTTAAAGCCGTTGTGTCGCACTGGCAGGTCAACAAAATTTGTCTCAATGGGCAGTGTAGATGGGTTTCTGTGGTTGGCATCCTGATAAATAAGTTTATCAACGCCAAATAAGGCCGCCGTCAGTTGCCCCGCGTTGTAAGACTTACCCAGTCCAGGGTGAGAATTATCTAAAATTTGCTTCCAGCCCTTAGAAACAGCTTCCACCCATGCGGCAATGTGTTCTTCTGGCTGGCAGGAGATAGAGATATTGCCTGTAACTTCGCTTATGTACGGGATATTGCCGGGCTTGTAAATAATTACATTGGGCGAAGGCGTGTCAATTTCGGGTAAGGGCTTTGGTGTTGGTGGGGCTTTAAATCCTTTAAATATCGAAGAAAATGGAGCGATGGCTTGCTTTAATAAATTTTGGAAGCTGCTCAAGTCCTCTCTGACTCGCCCAAGCTCCCACTGTTCACGGCTAATTACTCCTTTGGGCAGGTATGGTTCATACTGGCGTTGCGGGAACCGAAAACCATACTGTTTGGCAATGTGAAACAGTGTGCCGATTGAGATTCCCCCACGTCTAAAACTGCGAATCTTAGCGTGGATGTTCCAAGTTGAACCCTTGATGCTGGGCGACCACTGTTCGGCGATGATTTCCGCCTCAGATGCCCCATAATGGTTAACCAAAGCCATCAACACCTGACGGCATTCGTCGTAGTTACCGCTTCCTGGGGTGCGTGGTGGGATGAATGAAAGTGCGTTCTGGATTAGCTGGTCAATGTCCCAGCCTTCAGTGAGGGAAATCTCACGCCACTCTTTACGCCGTGACTCAATTTCCTGAATTCTTTGCTGATACTCAATACGCTCCTGTTGCGCGATCGCGATCGCTTCACTTATCCATTCTGCTGGTAAAGTGGCTTCAGGGTTGACCAGGGGGAATTCTGCCTCTGTGCTGCCGTAAAATACACGGGAAGCATCCTTACAAGCTGGATCATGCGGTAACTGCTGCATGAGGAAGCGTGTACAAGCTTCTACAGTATCAGCGCCTTGGACATATTCGGGGAGAAGGAAAATCAACCGGAATTTATGCCACTCTGGTTTATGACTAGCTGTGGTGTAAATTAAAGCACAGTGTTTTTTAATGAAGGGATGGGCTAGGGCTTCTTCTATAGTTAATTGGTGATCGTAAACTTTGATATAATTTCCATTCTCGTCCTTGATTGGTTTGTCATAAGCATCACGGGCGATATTAGAATTATCAATGTCGAGTAGTAGCCACTGAGAACCGATGACATTGGCCTTACTGCGCCATTTTCCCCCTAACAGTCCGGCACAGATGGCGTGACCTGCTTTTATGTGTTGCTGGACATCGGCTAGAGTGCCTTCTACATCAATGAAGTTACCGGCCAGCTTCTTAAAGTCCCAGTCTTTGTTTTTTCCAGTTGCGTTAAACGCAAACTTGATTATCCGACTCTCAATCAACTCAAGTTTTGTCAAAGCAACAGAATTTGCCCCTTGAGCATCTGCTGATTGCGTCGATACTGAGTGATTAAATTGTTGTAATGGTGACATGAGAGCTATTCCTCCTGAAGTGTGTTGGAGGAATTGGAGCTATCCCGAAAGTAATCTTCTAATACAAACGTTCAGAAATGTAAAAACAGAAAAATCCTAAACTGCTCTTTCTGTCTGGATTGCTGGTGTTACAATGGCTTAACACCTTGAAAGGTTTGATAAGATTACTATTAGGGATATTAATTAGGCTTGCACACCCGATAACCCCAATTCCACGTGAATAAAAATCAGAAAACCTCGGTATCCCAACGGGACACGGGGTTTTCACCTTTTAGCCTATCTGTACTTGGCTAACCAAGCCCTGACAAACTCGGTTACTTCCTCCTCTTGAATAACAAACGCAGTACCTTTTCTTCTGAGAGCCAGAATTTTCATACTTCCCACCTCCGAATAAAGATGTTCATTGTGAGTATTAGCCGCCTTGGTAGGAGGCCATAAGACCAAAACTTTTGCTGTGGGAGTCTTTTGAGCTTCACGGGAAGACATCAAAAACTTATCTCTGTTCTTGTTGAGCCACTTCTCGTAATCTGCTAACTCCACAAGTGGGCAGGGTTGCCACAGTTTTAGTCCATTTTTGTCTTTGCGCTTGACTTGTAAAACCTCTCTAGCTTCGTTGTAGACAATTTCTCTATCTCCTTTTGACCGAATGGAGATAAACAGGTGAGTTGTTCGTGGAAATCTAATAAACAAGTCGATAGGGTTGTTGTCTTCTACCGGAATTACCGGGAAGACTTGTACATCTAGGCTTTTAAACTCATCAAAAAGTAAGGTTCCTAATTTTTCCAACCGTGCAAGTTTTTGAGTTACCACCAACGGCTTGTAAGCCAATCCAAAAAGAACCCAGCCAGCCGGATGAATTATGCCTCCTGTAGCCAGCGCAGCAGCACCAGCCGCTAGAGCTTGAGTGGACGCATAATCTTTCGCCTCCCTAATTTTTTCAAACGCCGCTTCGTTGTGCAGTGGGAGTTGAAAATCGCTTGTTAGGTCTTTCACTGTTAACATTGGCGACATCAAAAAATAATGATGTGAAATAGTACTAGCTGCTCGATTTTGCCTTACGGGGCTAACGTGCCTATGAGTTTACACAAGAGTGATTCACGCTACATCTTTCACTGTAAAACCTTTGCTACACCACTGAACTAGCAGCCATCTATCAGATTCTTTGTCTAAAGCTGGCTTTAGTCGAAAAGCAAAAAAATCTTCCCAAGCCTCTATACCGTGTTTTGTAACGAATTGTTTTTCAACTTCTTTAAAGCGTTCCCAGTTGCGATCCGCGATCGCGGTCAGCATTGGGATTAATTCGCTTACTGGTATCTGAGTAGTTGTTTCACTCATCTGGGTGTCCCTCAAAAATACAAATAATTGGTAAAGGTTCTATCTTGGTATCAACAACTTTAACTAATCGTATTCCCCTTTTTCTGCCTATCCTTTTGCAGTGTTGCTCTGAAGCAGCAGGCAGCCAATATCTAGTCTCAGCTAGTGGGTCAAATTTGCCCTCAACACGCTCTATATCGTCGTTTGCCTGATTTCCCTCGGTCAGATTCCCTCCTTATTTTGTTTTTTGTACGCGATCGCTGACTTCTTCTGGTGGAACCCACTCGATTAACTCGCTAGGCTGAACGCGATAAGTGTCACAAATTTTGTTCATCGCGGTTACGTGTGGTACTTGCCAGGGATTGTCATACAAAGCGTAAACTGTGGTTGCAGATAGCCCTGTATCTTTTCTGAACTGATAACGGGTAATGCCCCTATCATCAACAAACTGCTTGATTTTATTCCTAACTGGCATCAATAACAAGTAACTGATATTAACAGCTAATTCTGTTGCAGTTTATCAGCATTTGAAAGATACCATTCGGTTGATAGTTAGCTTTACTTGACATTATCATTTGGTTGATATTATTATATTAGTGTCAAGGTTATCGATACGTCAATAACTTAAGGCAGACGCAAGTAATACCCAAGCGCAAAACGCTAAGGCGACTTCCTTCCGAGGGTTGCAAGGGTTGCAATCGCTGTTTTGACAGTATTCAACTATTCACAGCAATATCTGCATTGCGTCCGTTCATTTTCTGCGGTCGCGGTAATTGTGCGTGTCTGCATCACGAGAGAGGATTCATGTATATCAATTTACGCAACTTAGAAGCAATCAACGAACTACCTTTTGAGAAAGTAATGCTTAATCAAAATCAATTACGAAGGTTAGAAGCAATAGATCGCTGGCTCAGAGAAATCCGAGATTCTAAGGAATTTGGACAACTAGAATACTCCCCAGATGTGATGCTAGGCGACGCAATCCAAGCAGTAGGTGAACTACTTGATTTTCACGTTCCCTATGATTCCAAGCCCACAAATTTTACTGATTTTGAGTGGCATTCATATCTAGAACAAAAGCCAGTAATGCACATTCGCCGTGTGAAAACTTGGCGTGAAAAGATTAACTCATTCATACTTAATGGAGCGTCATCAGTAGCAATTGTGAGCTTGGTAACTACTAGTTTTATGGTAGTTGGTTCTATCTTTTGTCACGGGTTTGACCGGATTGAGGAAAGTAGAGGCGAGGAATATCAACCCACATGGATCTACAACGCCAAAATTTTTGAAGGAAGTGCCATCGCATCTATCGCGGTTTTCTTGGGTGCAAGCTTGACGGGTGCGTGTGTTGCAGGAGAAAAGAATGATGATCGATAAACAGCTTGTAGGATGCGTAACCCTCCTAAGCAAATCCAAAACCTACAGTATCGATGGCGCTCTCTATCGCTATCTCTATAGCAATGACAGTATCAGACACACACAATATTATTTCCGTCCTTTACCGCGTCAGTCTAAAACTGCCGACTTAAAACTCAATCGGGACAAGGTGCTAAGGCGTTGCTACGAAGTGCCGAGCTTATATAAACAGCACACAGCAGAGATAACTAACAACTCAATACAGTTGAGTTTGTTCTAACCCTTGGTAACATCTATTACCGCGCGTCGCGGACAAAGGCTTTGGTACAAGTGCGTCAACTAGTCCAAAAGGGGCGTATTCGCGGGGGTAAACGAGAAAGTGTCAGTAAGTCTTAAAAGCTGACAAACGTTGTTATTACGTGGTTATAGCCTCGGAAAAGTAAGTTCTTCATGATTTGTCAGATTTATTTTCCAAGGTTATTGATAGTCGTCAGCTAACTGCTGATATCAAATAACTGGATTCAACTAATTACATACATCAAATACCTTGGACTTATCTGGAATGGCAGTTAATTTTATACACACTTAAGCATTAACCAGGAGAAAATGTGGCGACGAAAGAGTATATAGCTAAGTATCGCCAGTTGAAACAGATTTACGAGCGTGAGTTAAACAAACAGATTGCTGATATTACTTGGTATCGAGTGGTAGCAACCTTAAAGCAACACTTCAGTTTTGAAGTACAGGCAGTTGATGCTCAAAAGATAGTTGAAGGTTTCGCTGGACTAAAACGGCGCTACGGCAGTTTTACGGGTCGTGGTGAGGGGTTTACGGAACGCTGGCAGGCATTTAGACATTTCTATGAGTTAGATGCTCACTACTCAGGCAGACAGTTTTTAGAAATTCTTGCAGACTATCTAAAAATCAATCTTGACGATGTACCACGCAGCACTCGTTACTACTGGTTTGAAAAAGCCGGACTATCTTTTAAAGCTGAAAATACTTACCACTGCAAAGATTTAGCCCTTGTTGCGTTTGTTGCTGCTAAATGGGCAATCAACAGACGACCGCAACCGATGAAATCCGCAACCATCGAAGTTTTAACACTAGCCCTTTAAGGAGCAATTACCATGTCTGACAAATTTACTAACAATGTCCGCGCTCGTTTGTACAAACAGGGTTATCAAGGATTTACCAAGGACGATTACACAACGGCAGCACTAGCTGTAGAGTGCGATGACCTTGACAATCCCACCAAAGAGCAATTGAGTCAAGCCGTTGACTATCTCAAAGTCAAATCGACAAGCCAATTATCTGTAGTTGATGAACCCGTTGAAGAAAAATTTCTCTCACAAGTAGAAGATGCACAGTCTGACCCGGAACTTGATAACAGTCAGCTTACGGTCGCCGAACCAGAGATTAACAGCATCACTGTAACAAGCTCAGATAAGCGTCAGATTGTAACAGCCCAATCATCCGCGCTGGGGTTTGAGTTAACCGAACAAGAAACATTGAGCATTGCATCCGAGGTTGACGACACTTTTACCGACTACAGCCAATTCATCAGTACTGTAACGGCTGCAATCAAGAGCTACGTTGATCATAAATTTGATGTCATTGAGCAATCATTTGAAACTAACGCCCAAGACTTGCGAGAACACGTAAGCAACAGAGCTTCTAGATTGAACCAAAAGGTTAATAACTTCTCAGGAGACATGAAAGCGGATATGGGAGTCATCCGCCAAAACATTAAAAGCACCCAATTCTCAATCCTTGCAAGGCTCAAAGCGGCTCAATAGCAATGACTTGACGCTTTTAGAGTGCTTGGTAATTCGCTCTTGTAGAATGAGCTACTTCTCAAGAATTGCTGTTAGTTTATGTGCGCTCGGTGCTGTGATTTTACCCTTGTATAGCTGCTTGTATCTGCCAATACTAGAAAAATCAAACTATCAGCAATATCTCAAACGAAAGTCAGCTATTGAACAGTATGTAAGGCGAATGGAGTACCACTGCAACCAAATCTTTACCCCAGAGAAGGAATATCGCTGTGAAAAGTTCAATGAAGCTAAAGAATCTGGTAACTTCCAAATCACGCCACCTAGAGCGCCAATTAAAAACTAAATTTAATGCCTCTACCAACTTATTAGTCAGAGCGCTAACAGGTGATAAATCCGCCCTGAAGCTGATAGGGCAAATGGGTAATGACGGGGCAAAGATTAGCGAATTAGCCCCACAGGTAAGAGAGCAAATGCTAGCTGCTATCAAGGGGACTGAGGACTTAAATATAGTCCTAAGTGACATCTACAAACAAGCAGGTGTTAGCGGCGAGAAGATTGAAAGAGCAGTGCAGTCAGCGATTTTAGCTGATACTCATCTAGCTAACATCCTAGAAGAGATGAAGCTTGATTTTACTTCATCCAAGGAGAAAGAAGCGCTGCGCCATCAACAATCAACAGACCATCTATTGCTCAAAGCATGGGTAGATAAACACATGATGCAAGTTGATGGCGAATATAAAATGTTGCAGACAGAATTGCAAACCGACATTAGACAACAAACAATTGACCTGCAACATGATAGAGAACTGGGCAAGTATTACTTAGAAATGGGTGATAACGCTCGTGATGACTTTAAACCTAAAAAGCAATATGCAGAGCGCTCAATTGTACAAAAAATCAAGGATGCTCTGCTAGGTTTTTGATAGTTAAAGCCCGACAGCCACAGATGAAAGTGACTGTCGGGCAAGTAAATATCCTGACGCTAATATGACATACGATATTGAAGATGATCAAGAAGAAGTAGTAAGCGAAATCGCCCCCGATACGCCGTTACCAAAAGACTTGATAGAACATTTGGAGTCACGCAAGCAGCACCGCAAAGACGTTATCAATACAACTGAAAAACTGACCAGATTCTTTGTCGGTTGGTCGCTAAATTCTACGGGATTCTTTATAGCTAAATATCTCTTAATAACTGGCGGTAGCGTTAATCTCTGGCTGGCAATTTCGCTCTCGTTTTCTATATGCAGCGTTGGCTCTCTCGCTGGGCTAACGGGCTTGAGAGTTAATTACAACAGTGACGGAATAGAGGTAGATAATATGCAAAATCTTATAAAAACTGCTGGGGGCTTGGTGTTTGCAGGTATCACAACTTGGTTAGCAGTCAAAGACCATCAATATTTTGAGAATTTGACTAAAGAAACAGTCACGCAGATTAGCCAAGACATCCAAACCATTGAAAAACAGAACCCGCAATCAGACCCTTGGGTAAGTATTGCAGTCGCGTTGGCTTTATTCATTGGCTCTATTGCAATTATTTTTAAGGGGCGGGAATGAAACAAGGTGTTTTCGAGTTAGCACTGGCTGGTGTGTGTGGTGTAGCCGCAATCATCGGGCTAGCAACATCGCAAACACGCCAGCCCTACGACCTGACACAAATTCAATTTTGCCCAAGGTCAGCAAACGGCGTACACAGTCAGATAGCTTTGGATAAGCGTTTTTGCAACCAACCACGTTTTGTCCTTACTGAAGAATGGCAACGCTACGGATTGTATGGCAGCATCATTCCCTACAAGGGCGATGCTATTCAATGGGTACGTGATTTGCCCACAGATAACCCTAATCAGTTGCTAGGATATGGGATTGCAGTTATTGGGCTATGGGGTGTCGTGGGTTGTTTGCTGGTGCGTTCGCAACGCCTCAAGCGCACGGATTATGAACTGGGCGAACTCGAAAAGACTTACGACTATGCAACTTGGCAGCAAAACAAGCACAAACGTGAAGTTAAGCAGCATTCAACCCAGCTTTATACTGAGCGCCTGAAAGATGGGTTAACTGACCTAGACGTTCAAGAGCGTAAACAATTGGGGCTAACCGATGAGGAAAACGAACGCGCTAAGGCACGTATCCAGCTAGAGGACTTCATGAAAGCCCGTGCTGTTAATCATTCTGTGATGGATAAAACCATTGCTGAGAATTTGCGAGACAGGGCGAAAGCTGACCAGGAACGCGGCAAGGTTAAGGGGAAAACCAAAAGCGCGATCGCAAGCAGTGACAATCAGCAATCAGTTGATCAACAACGAGCAAACCAACTGATAGAAGCGCTCAAGGCTCATGAGGATGGCTGGTTGTGGAAGATTATCGACAACTTAACCCCACTATGGTTAATCGGTCGCCAGGGGTCAGGTAAAACTTACACGAGCGCGGCTATAGCTCTTGTTAGAAAGCATTGCTTACGGATTCCCATCTACTACTTGATTGACCGTCACGCGACTGGGGATAACTCCAAAGCATGGCAATATCTTGATACTCAAAACATAGCAGAGTCAGAGTTAGAGATAGGTACTGCGCTTGATGGTCTGTGTGAGCATTGGCTATTAAGAATTAAAGGTAAAAATGACTTAGAGCAACCCGCGACTATCACGCCTGAACAAGTGCTTATTGATGAGTACACCAACCTAAAATCATTGATTGGTGAACCCGCAGAAAAGTTTTATAAACTGCATTTGACAGACACTAGGAAAGCAAAAGTTCATGTAACTGGTATTACCCATAATGACACGAATTCAAGCTATCCAGAAGGAACACAAGCAATGAGGGAGGCGGGTACAATCCTCATTCAAAAATTCTCAGCTAACGGTAAAACACCACTTTCCAGAGTCAAGATTGTTCGTGGCTTGCTTGATGACAATGGCGAGGAGTTGAAGGATGCAGAGCGTACACTGCCAAGCTGGTTTAACCCAAAGGATATTTACAACTATTTCAACGGTAAGCCTATTGATTTTGATGCTTAATTGCAAGAGGTCTGTGACAAAGTTCAGTTCCCAAAAAATATTTGTGCAACTTGTCCGTTAAGGGAGCGTTGTACTACTTCCCGAACTGGACGAAGTGTTTCCATTCATTCCGATAAGCCTTTGTTCCAGGAATTAAAACAACGTAAATTAACCCTTGCTGGTCGTGCCAAGCTCCGAAAACGTGTAGCTCTTGAGCATTCCTTATCTCACATTGGTCGATTCTTGGAGATCAAGCTCGTTACATTGGTATTCGCAAGAACTTATTTGATCTTCGCCGTACAGCCGTCGTCCATAATCTTCATGTCCTTGCCAAAATTTTTAGTAACGCTACTGAGCAATCTGTTTCTCAATCCTGATTACTAAATCGGTTTTCTAAGCGAACAACCTAAAAATTTAGCAATTTCGTGTTGAGGTTTACCATCATTTTGCAGCAGAATAATTAGAATTCTTTCTCTAACATGTGGTAGATTGCTCTCTTTTAGAGCTTGCTGTAGTTGGGTAACTTGTTCCGATATTAAAAAGTTATTGACTGGTAGCAGCATAGTTGCTTTTAAGCATTTTCATCTTCTTATTATGCAACTTAAGTGCCGATTAGCTTACATTATCTTAAGTACGGTCCCGTGGCACTTGAGGGTGCTACGCGCCCCAAGCTTGAGGCGATCACGTAATTCAAGTGTGAATTACGTGATCGCCAAAAATTCAATCAAATTGTTGTTCAGAACTTGCTACAGATGGAATACTATGAATGAAATATATCATAAATCTTGTAGGAGCAAGGTATTTTCTTCATTTAGTGCTGTTGCAGATTCTATTAATTTTTTCCAATCCTCTTCAACTTTTTTATTTTTTTCTTGTTGACTTACTAGAGAGTAAATTTCTTTTTGATGGTAATTATAAAAAATTTGCCATCCTATTTTAGCCTCAAGATTATAAAATGCTTTGGTGACAAAACTGCTATATTTGGAGTATGCAATAGAATTAGGATAATGTAACTTAGTTTGCAACATCTCATCGCATTTTTTCACAACATCTTCACGCAATTTATCAATTTCACTCAGCAATGATTCAACGGAAGATGAAGGTTCACTATTAACTTTAGGCAGGCTCGAAGTAGTACTTGGTTGAATACTATTATTGAAAATTTGTTTCGTTACATAGGGGTAGATTTGCTTAATTACGAGACGCGAGACTTTTCTAATTAGCTCTTCTGGCACATTTGGTATAGGAATACCAAACCCATTAAGTATAATACGCCCAATATCGAAAATTATTGCACTTGTAGAATTAACATTTGTTGTCTCAATTTCATCAAAAATATTTTTCTCTGTGATTATTTTAGAAACAATTTCTGTCAGCCGTTCAGATTCATGATCTGATATATTTACTTCATTATTTGAGAATTTATCTTGATATTTAGAATCAATTTCTCCTTTAGTCCAATTAAGGATATTATCTTTGGTAAATATTTCTGCAACAATAGTTGTTAGTTGATTTGATGAGACCTCTGTTTCATTCTTTGATAGTTGACTCATAGAAATTGGATCAATATGTTTATCTGGGTTCAGTTCATCAAGATATGTCTCAATCCAGCTAATAATAGTGTCTTGATATGTCTTTGTAGGTTCTTTTATTTCTTCAAAAGCATTGACAAGTTTAAAGATACTTTGATCTGGATCTTCAGCTTGAGGAAATTGTTCGATTATTTCTTGAAAAAATTTAACATTTTTACTCTGCACCAAATTCCCTAATTTGCCATGCTCTGACAATATCTCTACTATAGATATTTGTAATTCTTTCTCTGATTCCTCTAGAGTTGTTGCCAAAGTTTTAAACTTCTCTTTCAGTCTATCTTTAACTTGATTAATGGAGATGTAATAGGTTATCTTCCATGAACTTTGATGTCTTGGACGAATAGACTTAACATCATTTATAGTGAAAATTACTTCATCTTTAAGGCAATCATCTACAATTTTTTTTATTTCTTCTTTAAATTTTGAGTGCGGGTCTTTTTTGTTACTATCTAATTGATCATATTTTTCTTGAATTGCAGCATTAATATCTTTCCATAATATTGTTTCAAACCAAGAAATAAATATCCCGGCATCTGCTTGACTATATCCTTTTAAGACTTCACCAGCTTCTTGTAGCTCTTGATTAATTTTACTGCTCAGTTTTTGTAGCCGAGCATTTTGCAGCTTGAAATATTGCTTATATACAGAATTAATACTTGTGGTTAAATCGTTTAAAGCTGGAATAAGAACCTCTTCTCTAACAGCATCAGTATCTGTACAATCAGCAATTACTGTACGAGCAACTTTAATTTGCTGCTCAGAAATCCCGTTTTTAAAACGCTGGCACGCCTTTAAACTTTCTTGTTCTTGTTCCTTAAGTTTATTGAGAACCATTAAAGAACATTCATTTATAGGAAATTCTCCTAAAGCTTCATAAGCTATTTTATAAGTTTTTACGTCAGTATCGCTCCAAGCATCACCAAGAGGATCGGGTCTCCGAACAAAAATAATAAAGTCTATATCTTCTCTAAGCGTTTTGATTAACAATTCCACATCAGCAATTGGATTATCATCTAACCCAGGTAAATCTACAACTCCAATTTTTCCTACTTCTTGGTATTTGTCAGGAAACTCACACCGTATTCTCACTTCTTTAACAGCTAAATATTTACTGCTATCTTGGTTGTATTGAGTAGTATATTCTTGAATTTCTTCTTTGCGGATTGTTATTGTTTTCTCATCAATAAAATCTTTGTAACTATCAAATTTGATATAGTATTCTTTTGAAAAGCGACCGTAGAGACGTTGAAGTTGTGGATCTTTTCTTTTATCTTCAGGCAAGGGGGGAAGTAACTTAGGATCGATATCCGCAGGATTATCTGGTTTAACGCCTTGTAAGCCTAGCTTATCAAAATAAAGATGGACAATTTCTTTAAATGAAGACCATGAATGAAACTCCACTTCGTTTCCTACCATACCTGGTTGATGAAAAATTTTACTTAAAACTTTTGTGCAAACACCTCCAGAACTAGTAGGAATTTCGCCATCACTTAATCCAGTTATACTTTTTAGTAAGGTGCTTTTCCCTTGACGCATTCTACCAACAACTCCAATATTGAGTGTTGGGCGAGATAAGCGCTTTTTCAGGTTTTCTAGTTTACTTAATTCTTGATTAACTTCTTCTATAAGGTTTGAAAAAGCAATAGGGTTCAAACGTTTAGAAAGACTAGAATTACCTTCAGTGTCGCTAGTAAGGTTCTTCAATCGTTCGTTTTCTAGAATTTTTAGAGCTTGTCTAAGGCTTTCCCATTTTTTTAAAACACTTTCAACTTTTCTAGCCTGGTTTTGACGTTGAGCGATAATTGCGTCAATTTGGGATGCAATATTCATAGTTAAAGTTCTCCTATTAGAGTAATAACCTTCTAAAACTAGTCATAATAAACTACCACAGGGGAGTTAGATTTTTCGGAAAAATAGAAAAATTCGCCCTTCAGCCATTGAAATCAGATAAAAATCGCATAAATCTCCCTCTGTGATTCACCGGGGGCGTTCTGGGTTAAGCAACACAGGTGACACCGTTCCTTACTGTCAACTGTCAAGCCAGACGCAGAGTGCAATTCGAGAGGAACGACTGCACAAGCGTATTGTCTGGTCGTGGCTTTTGCTCCTGGTATCACCTTTTCGCTTATCCAGCCACCGTTATGAAATATACTCTAAACATAGGTATTCAAAGCTATAACAAGGGCGTAAGTGAAGAGAGTGCAGAAATAAATGAAATGGGAATAATTTATATAGGCGATCGCCAAGCTGGCAAAACTCACTTGGCAATGGAATCTTCCAACCCCCAAGGGAACTTTGTCAAAGGCAACGAGGCTACTTATAGAAAATTCAAAGCGAATTTATATGACACCGTTAAGGATAGCACTCTGAGAACTGATGCCAGACAAAGCACTTATAGCCGCACCTTAGAGCTAGAAGTGCGGACTCGTATTCGTTCCAAGAAAATCATTGTTGATTGGTTCGATACAACTGGTGAAATTTGGCGCGAGAGTTGGCAAGCCAATAACCCAGATGAATGGAATCTGTTTTTACAGGCATCTCGAAGTAGCGAAGCAATTTTGCTGATTTTACCACCCCATCGAGATTTAGATTTAAATTTAGACCCAGAGCTTGAGGAAGCTCCCGGACCATTCCCAACCTTGGAACAGTGGTGTAATCGGTTTGATCAATGGGTGAGGTTTTTTTGTCAAGATTGTCCCAAATCCAAACATTTATTAATCTGTCTTAATAAAGCTGACCTCTTTTGTAATCTTGATCAAGAAGCAGAGAAGCTAGGCTATAACCCTCAGGGGTACACAATGGACTGGCTAGATCGTCATCAATATGTTTATCATCGTTATTTCCGACCCATTCGCTCCCAAATTCAGCAAATCAACAATAATTTTACAGGCTTATCAATTCGCTGTTTTATTACTACTGTCAAGAATCGTTCTTTATTAGAATTACCTTGGTTGTATCTAGCAAATTACTTAGAAGAAGTTAAAATATGAACCAAAAATCCAAAGGAGAAATTATTACGATTCTCGGACCACAAAATGCTGGCAAAACAACATATTTGGCGGGACTGGCTGATTGGCCTCAAGAAAGAATCCGATCTGGTAAGAAAAGTCCATTTACTGTTGAGCCTATCGGGGAACATGGAAAAAATCTCCGAGATGAAGCTCAAGAGAAAATTCGAGAAGAGGGAGCTTATTTAGCACCTACATTAATCAAGCCCAATCTCAATGAATTACCTCGTTATATATTCAAAATCACAGTTAAACGTTTACTCAGAG
Organism: Nostoc sp. ATCC 53789; assembly: GCF_009873495.1. Taxonomy (GTDB): domain Bacteria; phylum Cyanobacteriota; class Cyanobacteriia; order Cyanobacteriales; family Nostocaceae; genus Nostoc; species Nostoc muscorum_A. The sequence continues at coordinate 40,491 of NZ_CP046711.1, forward strand.
AGGAATTAATTTACTTAGCCGTCAGAGATTATCCAGGTCAAATATATAGGGATCTTGCTCAAGTAAATCCTCTGCCACCCTTAGAGCAGGAATACATCAAAGAATGTTTAAAGCCAGATGTAATTGGTTGTTTAATTTTCTTGGATAAATGGGAGAGCGATAATGATTTAGTTTATACGAAAGCCATGAGGAAGTTTATTGAAGAGATGGATAAACAAGACAGGCTAAAAGGCAGCATTAAAAAGAACATTCAACCATTAAGAATTGCCGTGGCTATAAGTAAATGCGAAAGGGGGGAAATTTGGCCTGGTAGGTTAGATCCAAAAACAGATATTTTTAATGCCCATCTGCCTGGAACTACTAAATTATTGCAAGATAAACTCAATAATAATGTCAGATTTTTTGCTATATCTACCTTTGGTGTTTTAAATCATAATGACCCTAGACCGAATCGAAAAAGTGAAAAAAAGCTAGATAGTGAAGGTAAAGAAATTGAACTTTCAGTATTAAGAGAAAAACAGTATTGGTATCCTTATGGTATGATTGCTCCTCTATATTGGCTGAGTAAGGGAAAGGCAATGCAACATGGTGTTTAATAATTTTAAAAAGAGACAACAGCAACCACTAATCAAAACTATTCGCCTTATAGGAGACCGCGCATCTGGTAAAACTACTTACCTAGCAGCCCTAGCTGGCTTGTCTGGGAATGATCCTCAAAGTCGAGTCACACGGGTCGTTCCCATTGGTGAAGAAACTGAAAACTTTGTCTATAAAGCCAAAGAGTTTTTAGATCAAAAGCAAGAGATAGCGCGGACTCCTTATGGTTCTGGTTTAGAGAATAGTTATGTTTTCAAAATTGAGTTTAATGATTCTTCTAGCCTAGATATTCAATGTAAAGATTACCCAGGTGAGTTTTTCCGAGATTTAGTAGAAAATCAAAATCCTCAGTTATTAGAAAGATACATTAAGGATTCTGTAGAAATAGAAGGAACAGGAATCATAATTTTACTAGATGGTACTGCTCGTAAAGATGAATACTATGCTGAATGTATCTATCAATTATTAGTCCGACTTGATAGGTCTACTCCATCAGCTAGCCCATCTCGGAGAGTGGCTGTAGCCTTAACTAAATGTGATATTCCCGAACTATGGATACATAGTAATAATCCTACCGATAAAATCAGAGGTCGTTTTGAAGGAGTACATGGAAAGCTGCAAAATTTTAAGAAAATAACTGTAGATTACTTTGCTACTTCTGCCTATGGGATGTTAGGGAGTGACAGTGAAACACCTAATTCTAGAACTGTTATATCTGATGATGATGGTACACGAGCAGTTATTAGTGAATCAGATCCAAAATTATGGCGGCCTTTTGGTCTAATAGAGCCATTATATTGGCTATACACCGGAAAAAAATACTAATATCAACAGTTGATTCAATGAAATAAAAGAGATAGGGATATGCCATATACCATTCATGAATTCAGCACAGGACTAACAATAGAAACAACACCTGGCGGAGGGTGGAAATCGAAGGGAGACACAGGAACATGGATGAACTCCACAGTTGAAATTGAGAAAATTCCTAAGGAAATTACCAACGCAATTAGAGATTCAAAATTTGATGCTAGAAGTATTTCTGCATCCCAGCCAGCAATAATTGGTCGTGTTATTAAAGGCAATGATGGTAAATATTGGTCAGTTGTAGCTGTCATCACTCCAGGACAAGACGAAAGCCGTACTTTAGAAGCTTACCGTTACTTTTGGTGTGAAGGAGAAGACGACTTTCTTTGGGTAATAGTAGGTTGGCTTTCTGAGCAGAATAATACACCTATTTTTAATCCATTTGAAAAACCTTCACTAGTTACTATTGATGACGAAACAGCTAGAAAGTACATGGAACAAGTCCAGCAGAAGACAATCAATATAAATAATGATATTCAATTAAAAGAATGGTTGCAACAAAGCTTTCCACCTCCTATTATTTGTTCCCCCAATTTTCTAGAAAAAGAAAGAATGCCATTGTTAACAATGGATGAAATCGCTGTAGTAATATCAGGTAAAAAACACTTGATTTCTTGGGCGTATAACGTTGCATCACTTGAAAAACAAGAACAATTTTTACTTATTCTGGCTGCTAGTAAAAAAGCCTATGATACTTTTTATTCATTGAAGCCTGCCAAACCATATTCTGTAGTAGCTGCGGAAATAGCAAGTGAATCTGATTTAAATTCAGCAATTCAAGGTTTGATGTCTGTAACAAATATTCCTAAAAACTTAGCAACTATTAATGAAGTTATAGAAAAGCTAAAAGGTCAGGATATTCCACAAATAGAAGAATATTTCACCAAAGTTTTTGATAAATTAGGAGCAACGGATGCACTGAAGAATAATATACAGAATGTTGGTATGTTAGAACTCTTAACTTTGAGAGCAATTCTACTACCTAAGACATTACCAGAATACTTGTCATACGCACATCTCGAACAAAAATCTAAAATGTTGAGTTTTGCCAATGCTAATAATAGTATTAAGCAACAATCTTTATCTTTTCAATCTAGTCTACGCCAGGTAATAAAATCTGCGTCTGATTCATTACCTAATTTAAAAGCCAAACTCAGAGATGGACTTATAACTACAATCGAAAAATTGCTTTACAAAAAAATATCAATTGAAACTGCATTTTGGTTAATCAATGATGAACAAAGTCTTTGGTCTTTAAGTTCTGAGAATTTAATTCAAAATGTTAAGTCCGATTTACACAATATTCAAGAAAAGTTAGGTGAAATTCGTGGATATAATGATAAAGAAATGATAACTAAAAAAGTTGAAGATTTAAATCTAAAAATTTGGTTTGATTTAGTAAGATATTATTGGATACCAACGATTAACAAGCGAAATCTCCCAATATACGAACCTTTATCAAAAGTGTTTTCTAAAAGCACTATGTTAGTCTTTTACTTTTCTAAAATTAGTGGTATCAAGGTTCATGAAGAAATAATTAAACATTTAAAATCTCAAAAGATTAATCAGGTGTTTGGTATACAGATAGAAGTTCCTTATCAATATCAATCTAATCCCCAACAGCAAGGTAATGGAAGTTCAAGTAAATGGGTAGAATATGTCAATATAGCTGTTTGTATAGTAGCGATTTTTTGGGGTTCACTGGTTATAGTCAATGATTGGTGGGTAAAAATAATTTTTGCATTTGTAGCACTTTTATGGACTGTATTATTTTTTGAGTTTGAACCAATAAGAACTATTATTAAAAACTTTTCACTTCCCCTAATAATAATTGCTTTTATTTTTGGTAATTCCAGCAGTACTTATTTTCTACCCGCGTCAGATAAGACAACTTCACCTCCTTCACCTACTCCCTCATCTTCCAGCAGTTCTCAGGGGACAGCTAATTTAATCCCAGAGCAACAACGTCAGGAAATTTTAGATAAAGCTGTTCTTTCATTTATAAAAAAAGGTAAAACTCACGATGCTATTGAGCAAATTAAGACAAATCTTCGTTCTGATAATAATTTAATCACTAATTCGTCGTTGAATTTTTCACAAGATCAAGATAAGGATACTAAAATTATATCAGCCTTAAATTATGTCCTTTTTTCACCAGGGTCGTATGATAATTATAAAAGCATAGATGCATATGTACAAAATAATCCAGATGACAAAGATGGAATCAAGCAACAGTTGAATCCATTGGTAAAAGCCATCTATGAATACCAAAATAAAAATAAAGATAAGATTTATACCTCTCAAAACGGTAAGAAGACTTATGTAAAACCAGATGGAATAATTAACTTAGCAGACTTACAAAAAGTTCCTAACAGTACGATGGCAGTTTTACAGAGAGATATTAGAGAACGAATAATCAAGGATAATAAATATTGAACTGAGAACATCTACCGACTTCTAAAATCTTAAAATTTAATGATTTGATTTATTTATAAAAACTATGAAATTATGGATTTACATCTTATCTGGTATTACCTTTGCCTCAGGTGGCTGGAACCTCAGTCAATCAATCATTGACTCTATTGGCTGGTTTCAGCAATTTCCAGAAATAGCACAATCAGCTTGTATAGCCGCTTCCCTCTCCGCTGGAACCGTACTAACAGAAATTTTCTTAAGTAACCCCACCAGATTCAAATTAAACCTACGTCGGCTTGGTTTCCCTGTCGCTACCGCAGCCGCACTAGGGTTTCTGATAGGTTTATTCGCAGGTGGTATATCTCAATTTTTGCTCATTCCCCAAATTCGTAATTCCCTATTCTTTTTCGGTAGCACTCCCGCAGTCAGAATTATTCGCTGGATGATTATTGGTATTGCGGTGGGAGCGACAGAGGGATTAAGCTGGCGTTGGCGCAGTGTTGAATCAGGAAAAAAAAGCCGTTCTCAACAGCGTCTGAAAACTAACATCCTAGCAGGTATGACTGCTGGTGTAGCAGCAGCAATAATTTTTGAGTTCGTCAGATTAGTCTTGAAGTCATCCCTAAAACAAGTCAAAGAGGATTTTCAGCGAAATAATGGATTCTCCATTTTAGGATTTGAAAACTTTGCTGGACTTCTCCTGTTGGGTATGGTGCTGGGTGTAGCCTTCTATTTTGCTATATCCCCTAGTTATGTAGCTGCATTGAGAGCAGGTGAAGGCTTTGAATTTAGTGAATATAATGAAGAACCTGCAAAAATAAATAAAAGTAAGCCAATTAAAATTAAAGACGACAAAAGTAACAGCATAGAAACTGGCTACAAATTGGAATTTGTCAGTAAAAATCGCTTAGAAGAAATTGAAGAAAACATTGAAGAGGGTTTATCAACTCAACTACCACCAAGAGGTACTATTACCATTGGTTCTGCTACAGGAGCGCATATTTGTATTCCTGGACTACCTCTCCACATAGCAGATTTAGATATAGAAGAACGCGCAACATTTTTAAGGCCAAATAAAAATAATTATCAGCGTATATCAATTAATGGTAAGAATTTAACTTCTGCTAGTCGGATTTCTTTAAAACACAATTCCATTGTAAGTTTTTACTGTGAAGCAAATAGTAGAAAAGATGATAAAAAAAGGTTTCGGTTCGTTTTTTACAATCGCTTTTTAGATCCAGAGGGGTAATTGAAAATGGGGAAAAATCTACTTTCCAAAAAACTACAGTTTTATATCTTCCAAAAAAATTATATTTGGTTAAGCCTGTCTTTAATTATCACTAGTTGCCTAAATATACCAGTGTGGAGTCAAACCAAAAATAATAAAACGCAGATAATTGTTAATCCTCAAGTTATTCAAGATAAAGTCACACTGCGAGTTAAAGTCACAAAAAATAATAAACTCCAGTCTAACTTAAAAGCTCAGGATTTTTCTCTATATGTAGACTGTAAGTCAGAAGATGTAAAAGACTGCGAACCTATTAACTTAGAAGACTGGAGAAACCCTAAACAATCTACTCCCTTACCCACAAAAATTGTCGTGCTTCTAGACCTCAGTGGTAGCATGAAAGAGTTAGATAAGGGAGGTAAACCTAAACTTCAGGGAGCAATTGATGCAATTAAACAATTTACCCAGGTGTTAGCTGTTCGTGGTGGGGATACACAAATGGTAATTGTCCCTTTCAGCGATAAATCTCAGTATACAAATTGTGAAGATGACCCTGTAACAACTGAAGCTCTCAATAGGTTTGCTCCAGCTAATTCTCAGCAACATCAACAGGATATAGATAAATTACAGACGGAACTAACCCGAGAATTATTCTACAAAAGAGCAAAGACCAATAACCCAAAATTTATTAGGCCAATAGACATAGAGTCTCGGATTTGCGGAGAAACTAATCTTTATCAATCTCTAGCAAATACAATTAGTTTTTTAGGCAATCTGAATCAAAAAACAGAAAATAATAATCAATCAATTAATGCTAAAGATGAAAATTCTAACCAGAATCAACCGAAATTACACATAGTTCTACTCTCAGATGGCTTTAACACAGTTCCTTTTCCTGAAAGGTCAGAAATATGCGATCCTAGTAATTTTGAAAAGCTCAAAACAGATTATCTACAACCATATATTGGGAAGATTACAATTCATACTGTAGGTTATGGTCGAACTCCTAAAGAATTAGGATCAGATCCAGATTATTCTCAAGTTCTCCGAGGTGAATCGGCTGAATGTACAGACATTAAAAAATTCACTAATGAAAAAATTCGTGAACAGTTTAAATCAGAATTAGTTGACCAGAAACATTTACAACAAATTGCCGAATTAACTAGAGGAATTAACGAATTTTCTGGTAACTCCCAAGAAATTGCCCAAAGGTTTCAAGATATCCTGGATACCATTATTGGTGAGTACCAAATGACCTACATCCAGAAGGATGCAGACACAGCAGATCAACACAATGTTCGTGTTATTGTTCAATCTATTGGTAGTGAGAAAGCAAGTTACAGTATGCCATTTGTCTTTCAAGTTCCATCTCATGTTAGAGTCTGGACAATATTTATTTTCATCATTGCCCCGCTAGGTTTAAGCATCCTGCTTATATATCTATTGGGAGAAGAGATTAAAAAACAAGCTCTATGAAATTCCTAACGAATAGAATTCGTACCTACACAAACAAAGTCCGCCTTCGCAGACTCAGGTTTTGTCTGTATAGGGTATTGAGCCGAGATACAGGTAAGTGCGATTCGTTCTGGAGAAACCCAATTAAATACTCTTGCTAAGTAAAACTGTTAGTAATTAATTATACTCTCATGAGAATAATAAAAGAGCGTTAGATAGCTAGGGGGTGGGGAGTTAGCGATCGCTACGGATTTTCACCTCTTCTTTATGTTATAAAAAATCTATCAACAGTCAGAGACTCGCAGTAATGGCTAGGTATCATTTATTATTAGAACTGAGAGATTCTCATGAAAGGCTAGAGTATAAAATTAACCTAACTACAGCAGAAGAGAACAATCCCCATCTTTTTTTTACCCATGAGGCTCGGGAACAACTTCGCAGTCAGTTTCAGAATCAAAGCCAACGCCGGATTAGTGACCAAAACCTTAACTATATTTTAAATAGCTGGATTAAAGATATTAAACAAGGGTATCGAGATACTACAATTTCTATGACCCTTCCCCTACTCTCAGGAGCAAATATTGAAGACTTGAGTGAAACAGGTAATCACAACTTTCCCCCCCTCTTCACTCCCGATTTATCCGGTATAGAACCCCAAGGTGGAGCATTACCATCTTTAATCTTTTCTTAAATTTCATAAGTAGCAGGAACCTGTTAGACAATGCTAAATGTCACCATTACACCTCACCGCGAATTTTTGCCAGCCGACACCGCCGAGCAAAAGCTGTTTCTGATGCTGAAAATGCGTCCAACTAAACAAGTAGCAAATTCTCGACCCTCTACCGCTTTTGTGCTGCTGATTGATAATAGTGGCTCAATGGATGAGGTAGTGATTGGTGAACCGCAAGCAACAGGTAGAACCTATCATGACGATGGTAGAGAATGGATGGAAGTGACAGGAGCTAGGTCTAAGGCAGACATAGTTATAGAATCTCTATTAGCACTGATTCATTGTGGTAGGCTCAGCCAGACCGACAAAGTAGCAATTATTCGCTTCAATGAGCAAGCTACTTCCGTCATTGAACTGACACCAGCTACAGAAGTGAGCAAATTAGAAGGAGCTATTTCTCAACTTCATAAGTGTTCCGGTGGTACTCGCATCAGTAATGGTTTACGCCAAGCATTTAACATCCTCTCTGACCTACAGATGACTGGTTTACGCACCCTGCTATTTACCGATGGTCAAACTATAGATGAAGATGTTTGTCGAGAGTTAGCCAGAGAATTTGCCATCAAAAATATTCCTATTACAGCATTAGGAGTTGGTGACTTTAATGAAGACCTCCTCAATGCTCTTAGTGATACTACAGGTGGTCGCTCCTTTCATGTAGTCACAGATAAAACTAGCGATCTTGCTGTCTCCATTACTGATTTACCCAACAAAATCATTGAAGAATTCAGCCTCGCTCAACAAGATGTGATCACTAACCTAGCCCTTTCAATCAAAACTGTCAAAGGAGTTAAACTCACCAGAGTTGTTCGTGCCTATCCTTCCCAAGCTGAATTTCCACTGCATCATGAGCCTTATCCTCTCGGCAATGCGTCAGCAAATGATGAAACCGTTTTTATTTTGGAGTTTACTATAGAAAGTCGTTCTGCCTCTCGTATTCGCATCGCACAACTTGGTCTTACATACGATGTCCCCGGTCAAAATAAACGGGGTGAACTGCCAATTCAAAATGTTGTTGTAGAATTTTTGGCTGGACAAAATTTCGCTGCCCAAGTTGACCCAGAAGTGATGGGATACTTACAACAGTGTAATATTGCTCAGTTAGTAAATGAAGCTGCCAGAGCTTCAGAAAGCGGCAACTCCCAGCGAGCTGAAGAACTCTTAGAAACAGCCAGACGTATGACCCAGCGAGTGGGAAATGAAGCAATGACTAAATCTATTTTAGGTGCTGAAGAGGAATTAAGGAAAACACGAAAAATTTCTCCAGACACGCGCAAAACCATCAAAATGGGAGCAAAAGCTAAAACCATCAAAATGAGTACAAGTCTTGATGATGAAATTTCCGAAGAACAAATGCGTCAGGTATCAGGTACTTAAACTTTGACAAATTGAAGAGGTGTGATTTATGAGCAATATTTGTCCTAAATGTGGATATGACCGAAACTCGCCTAATGCGAAAGAATGTGAAAATTGCAGTTGGAATTTATCTGGAGTAACACCCCAGATAAATTCATCTTTTTCTAATCAAAATCTAAATATAAAAACTTATTCATCCGAAGCACAGGCATCCTATCCTGACCCACCACCTAACATTAATATCCAACTACCAGAACCACAGATATCCTATCCTGACCCACCACCTAACATTAATATCCAACTACCAGAACCACAGATATCCTATCCTGACCCACCACCTAACATTAATATCCAACTACCAGAACCACAGATATCCTATCCTGACCCACCACCTAACATTAATATCCAACTACCAGAACCACA